>NZ_JBFRGA010000060.1:0-16503 GCF_052115105.1 Chryseobacterium sp. 2TAF14 | reverse complement strand
TACATTGTTTCATCCATCAAAAAAACAGGGTCATGGTGGACCCAGTTTCTGATGTCTGTTCCGAGATTGATTTTGGCAACATTTTTAGGAATTATTATTTCTAAACCTTTAGAGCTTAAAATTTTTGAAAAGGAGGTCAACAAGCAACTGAATACGATTATTCAGCGTAACAAAACCGATCTGCAAAAACAAATGAACGGAAGAATCTTACAGCAAAGCGGACCTTTTGAAACTGAAAAAAAACAAATTGCCGAAAAAATTGCTCAGTATCAAAAGTCATATGATTCCGCTTCCGTTGAACTTGAAAAAGAAATTTTGGGAAAGCAATCTAATTTAACCAGCGGAAAAGTAGGTTTTGGCTCTAACGCCAAACGAAAGCAGGAATTAAAAGAGCAACGCAGGCAAGATCTGGAAAATTATCAAAAGCAAGTAGCGCCAAGACTGGAATATCTAGACAAAGAGATCTCTAAAGTTTACACCAATCTGGAAACTGAAAGAAAATCTACCGAAACATTTGAAGATAAATTCAACGGATTTGCGGCAAGATTACAGGCTTTAGACGAATTAGGAAAAAACTCGGCAATTATTGCCACTGCAGCAGCTTTTATCATGGGATTGTTTATCACCCTGGAAATCTCGCCGGTTTTGATTAAATTAATTTCATCAGTTGGTCCTTACGATTATCTTTTAGAAAAAACAGAAAATGATTTCCGTCTTTATTCTAAAGAAAAAATTGAAAAAGGTAATGTATTAACTGATTTTCGGATTGATGATTTTAAAGACCGGTTAAAAAATTAGCAACAAAAAAACATTACTTTTCATAAAACCTAAAAAACCCGCAAACTATTGCGGGTTTTTCAATATAAACAATGATAAAATCAATTATTCATTAAATATTCTACAATGTAGATAAATATCTACAAGCATATTGATGTATATCTAAAGGAATAATTATGATTGAGTTTATTATGTTAATAAATTTACATCATGAAAGTTAAGAGAAAAACAAACTTCTTTTTAAACTGATTTAAAGCAATTAAAAAACACAAATGAGAAAATATTTTTCAACGGAGGTAAAACTCAATGATGAAATGTATTATTCAAAAAGTATTTATTCGATGAGCCACAAAATGGCTCTCGGATAAGTACGAAAAACACAAATGACTTAAAACACAGATGAGAAAATAATTTTTTGAAGGAGGTAAAAACTCAATGATGAAAAAAAATTAGATCATAATTATTCGAAGAAATAAAAAACTTAGGATAATTAAAAACACAAAACACAATGATGGAAATCTAATTTTCGGAGGTGAAAACTCAAATGATGAAAAAATTAGATCGTAATTATTCGAAGGACTAAAAAAACTTAGGATAATTAAAACACAAAACACAAKGATGGAAATCTAATATTCASAGGTRAAAACTCAGTGATGAAGAAAAATTAGATTGTATTTGTTCGGAGAGCCATAAAAAGCTCTCCGGTAAATACCAAAAAACACAAAACACAAGGATTGATGGAAAAAATTAGATCGTAATTATCAGAAGGACTAAAAAACTTAGGATAATTAAAACACAAAAACACAAGGATGAAAATTTAATTTTCGAAGGTGAAAACTCAGTGATGAAAAATTAGAAGTATTTATTTTCAGGGCCTCTAAAAGGCTCTGGAATAAATACAAAAAACAAAAACACAATTGACAGTAAAAACACGAATGATGAATAAATTTGTATTCGGAGAGCAAAAGCTTGATGATGAATACAGAAATTTTCTTTACGCTTTTCATATTTAATTTTTGGTTCAAAAAAATACCTCCGGATTTTCGGAGGTATTTTATTTATGTATTTACTATTTATTATAAAGAATAATTCGGAGCTTCCTGAGTAATAATCACATCATGCGGATGAGATTCTTTCAATCCGCTTCCTGTAATCATCACCATTTTCGTTTCAGTCTGCAAAGCTTCAACATCTTTGGCTCCACAATATCCCATTCCGGCTCTAAGACCACCTGTCAATTGGAAAATCACATCTTCCAATTTGCCTTTACTCGGAACTCTACCTTCGATTCCTTCCGGAACGAATTTTTTAGCTTCACTCTGGAAATATCTTTCTTTTCCGCCTCTCTTCATTGCAGAAAGACTTCCCATTCCCTGATATGTTTTGAATTTTCTGCCCTGGAAAATAATTTCTTCACCCGGAGCTTCATCAGTTCCCGCTAAAAGCGATCCCAACATTACTGCTCCTGCTCCACTTGCAATAGCTTTTACGATATCGCCTGAAAGCTTGATTCCACCATCGGCGATTACCGCAACATTTTTAGTTTTAGCAAATTCGTAAACATTATAAATAGCAGATAACTGAGGAACTCCAACACCTGCAACCACTCTTGTTGTACAGATAGAACCGGGACCAACCCCTACTTTCAGAACATTTGCACCTGCTTTAATTAAATCTTCCGCAGCTTCTGCCGTTACGATGTTTCCACCAACGATATCCAGATCAGGATATTTGCTTCTGATTTCCGAGATTTTATCTAAAACGCCTTTAGAATGACCATGAGCAGAATCGATACCGATAATATCAACCCCGGCTTTTACCAAAGCTTCAATTCTTTCCAAAGTATCTTCTCCAACTCCAACTCCGGCTCCTACGATCAGGCGACCGTTTTCGTCTTTATTGGCATTGGGATATTCCAATTGGTTGTCGATATCTTTAATGGTAATTAAACCAACCAGTTTATTGTTTTCGTCTACGATAGGAAGTTTTTCAACACGGCCTTTAAGCAAAATTTCTTTGGCTTTCTCAAGGTTTGTATTTTTATCGGAAGTGATCAGGTTTTCTTTCGTCATGATCTCTTCAACTTTCATATCAAGGTTTTCCTGATATTTTACGTCTCTGTTGGTGATAATACCAATCAACGTATTTTCGGCATCCACAACCGGAAGACCTGAGATTTTATATTTTGCCATCGTTTCTTTAGCCTGCGCCAAAGTATGATCTTTTGAAAGCGTTACAGGATCAGAGATCATTCCGTTTTCAGAACGCTTTACTCTGTTTACCTGAGCGGCTTGCTCGGCAATTGTCATATTTTTRTGAATGAAACCCAAACCGCCGACTCTTGCCAAAGCAATTGCCAAATCTGCCTCTGTAACAGTATCCATCGCAGCGGAAACAATCGGAACATTAAGCGTAATTTTGTCGGTAAGTCTTGATTTTAATGAAACCTGATTAGGTAAAACTTCAGAATAAGAAGGAACTAGAAGCACGTCATCGAAAGTGATGGCTGTCTCTACAATTTTGTTATGAATAGACATCTTTACTTTCTTGCAAAATTAAGGGATGTTTACATTTTCACCATCATGCTTTATGGTTGCCCAATCTTGGTAATTATTATTTTTAAGATAGGCAGCATAATCTTTCATCATTTTTTCACTTCCGTTGGCTACGGTCATCATTTTTATTTTTGAAATTTTTTTCACCATTGCAATGGCTGCCTCACTTTCACCTTCCTGCCTCAAAGCTCTTTTGATATGAGGTTTTGCTAAAAACAAAGGCACATTGAAGCTGGCAAATTTTGCATCCTGAAAATCATAATCTGATTTCGAAAAAAAATCGATGTTTGGTTTGCTTGAAACAATACAAGACTGCATTAAAAATAGCGTGCAACAAGCGAGAAAAATATTTTTGAAGATTTTCATGGTATTGTTTTTAGTTGATTTGTTTCAAACTTCCTGCTGATGATTTGCTGATATTTGAATCAATTCTTGGATTTCCTTTATATCTTACAGATCCCGCAGAAGAAGCTTTCACAGTTAATTTATCTTTAGCGTTTACAGAAGTACTGCTTCCGGATGTAGATTCTACAACACCAACATTCGCTCTAAGCTGATCGGTCTTGCATGAAGAACCGCTGCTTGCGTCGATTGCTATATATTCAGTATCTCCTTCTAAAGTTATGCTTGAACCGCTTGAACTTTTAACCAAAACTTTATCCGAACTGATTGAAGCTTTCACATTCGAACCGGAGCTTGCCTCAACATTTGATGTTCCTGAAATCTGAAATTTTCCCACAACAGCAGATCCTGAAGATGCATCCAAGGTCATTTCTTTTCCGCTTATTTGATTCACGGTTGTAAAATTAGAACCCGATGAAGCTTTGATTCTTTCCATTTTTGGGGAAGAAACATTAACACTCAAGTTTTTAAATCTCAAATTTCGTGTTCCTTTATTATCAATATAAACCTTCAAAACACCGTTTTCAACTTTTGTAATCACATTTTGAAGCTTATCTGCGTCTGCAAAAACCTTTACACTTGTATTATTTTCCTGTGTAAAAACCACCTTCACTCCTGTACTGACATCAATTCCTGAGAATTGTCCCACATTTCTATTTTCCCCATTAAGATAAGAAGATGTATTATCTGATGTAAAACTGCTGGTTATCGAAGTTCTTGTCGTATTAGTTTTAGTTTCGCCGGCATTGATAATTTTATTCACATCATCCATAGAAATTTTTCCGTCGAGCATCACGAGAATATTTTCTCCGCCTCCGCTGTCAATACTCAAAAGCATATTATCTAACGTTCCATCATTTTTTGCTTCAGATGAAAGGAATTTGATTTTACTTCCCGCATTTTTCACAGACATTATTTCATTGTAGTTTAAATTATTTAAATACGATGAAATTTCTTTGTTCACGTTTGCGAGTTCTCCTCTTGTATTTTCTGTAATAAGAACTTTAAGCCCGTCAATTTTTGAAAGCAAAGGTTTTATCTGATCGAGCTCTGCGTCTGCAATATTTAAATTGCTCAGCATCCCAAACATGGGTTTTGCAATTTTAATAGAGGTCACTCCTTCCACTTCCTGATATTTGTCAAAAAGTTGGTCAAGGTTATTTTTTTGTCCGTACACATTAAAGAAATGAGACAGTACAAGAGTGCATATAATGAATATTTTTTTCATAAGTCAGTTTAAATTAATTGATTATAAGCCTGATCAGTAGCATAATCTGTTGTTAATAATCTACATTATCCATTACCTTTGGAGCCAATGCCTGATTCACATTATTGGCAACAATCTGGAACGAATATTTTGTTACGTTTATAGCTTCTTCCATATTATCAATACGTTTTCCGTTTACGATAACATAAGAAYCTTTATATCTTGTGGAATCTTTCTGGATGAGATTGTTTTTTTGCGGGTTGTACACATATTTCGGTTTAGATTCTTTTTTAATTCTGCTTTTTTTAGAAAGTATATCATCCAAAACATCTTTTTCTGCAATTGAATTTTCTACAAAAATAGAATCTTGTTTCGCCCCCGAAACAGAATCGGTAATATGTACTGCAACCTGAGAATTAGGATTATGATTTTCGTTAATGAAATCATTTTTCTGCTTCTGGATTTCGTTTTCAACCAATTTTGCCTGATCTGTAACTTCTCCGTTTTGATTTTGATTAAATAAAAAGCCGATACTTAAAAGCAATATCACACTTGCAGCCATCCAAAACCATTTCGGAAGCGAAGGCTTTTTACCCTGAATCGGGATAACCGGAGTTTCATTATCTGAAATCTCATCTTCATTTCCTTCTGCTTTTTTCAGGAAATCTTCAAAATCCCAATTCATTTTTTCTTCCTTTAAACTTTGGAAGACTTCGTTATATTTATCTTGAAATTTGTCGTTGCTCATAGCTCATCAGTTGTGAGATTTGTTCTTTTACTTTTTGTCTTGCGCGCATCAGATTTACTCTTACTGCGTTTTCTTCCATTTCCAGCATTTCAGAAATTTCAGACACATCATACTCTTCTACATCCTTCAAATGGATCACCATTTTCTGTTTCTCTGGAAGCTGGTTGATAAATCCAATGATCTGTTCTTTCAGATTATTTACATCCATGCTGTAAAGTTCCGATCGATGAAGCTGCAAATCTGCAAAACCCAATTTTACATCGTGATGCTTCAATCGGTTAAGACATTCGTTTTTTACAGATTTTAAGGCATAAGATTTGAAATTTCCGAACCTTTCCAGCTCATCTTTTTTCTGCCAGAATTTTATCATCAAATCCTGTACTACATCTTCCGCTTCATCGCTGCTCATGACAAACCTTTTCGCAAAACGGAACATCTCATCTCTGAGAACAAATACCGTATTCCTAAAAGTTTCTTGGGTCATAAGTTTCGTTTCTATAAGTAAGACAATCTGAAATTGAAAAATATTACACTAAAAATAAAAAAACTTCAAAAAAGTTTTGAAGTTTCCTTTTTTTCCAGGTCGATTAGACCAATTTAGCAGATTTAATAAATCAGCTTTATCAGCAAAATCTGCGAGAGTAAGAATATTTGTATTTAAATTTTTTACCATTAAGAATTTATTAAGGAGTTTAGATTTATTAAGATGAGCTTCGCTTTAAGCTGTATGCTTAATAAATATCTTTAGATGTTCTTAAAAAAACTTAACAACTTAAGTAAGCTTAATGGTTCAAATAATTTTAAGAAAGTTCTCAATAATTATCAAAAATATGTTTCAAAATACTTTTATCGTTATCTGTTAAAGGCAATTTTCTTCTTGCCATCACTTTTTCGGCAACTTCATAAGCTTTATCTAATTTAAAACGTTCATCATCTTTAAAACCACCCCACGAAAAGTTTTCAATCAAATTCGGAGGGAAACCTTCTTTAAAGATATTGGACGCAACTCCGATCACTGTTCCTGTATTTAATTGCGTATTGATAGCTGTTTTAGAATGATCCCCCATAATCAGCCCTGCAAACTGCAAACCTGTTTCCTGGAAATCTTTTGTCCTGTAGTTCCAAAGCTTCACATTTCCGTAATTGTTTTTCAGATTGGATGAATTGGTATCTGCTCCAAGATTACACCATTCTCCGATCACAGAATTTCCGACAAAACCGTCATGACCTTTATTAGAATAGCCAAAAATAATGATGTTGCTTACTTCACCTCCAACTTTAGAATGCGGACCAATCGTGGTTGCACCATAAATTTTTGCGCCTAAATTAAATTTTGAGCCTTCACAAAGTGCAATCGGACCGCGAAGATTACAACCTTCCATCACTTCGGCATTTTTCCCGATGTAAATTTTTCCGGTTTTTGTATTGATGGTTGAAAATTCAACTTCTGCACCTTCTTCGATGAACAAATCTTCTTTATTTCCTAAAAACCCGTTGGTAGAAGACAATTCCTGTGAAGTTTTTCCTTTCGTTAATAATTCAAAATCAAAATCGATGGCTTCTTTATTATAAGTAAATAAATCAGTAGGCTTTTTAAAGAAAACAAGTTCTTCTTTTATGTCGGTCATCTTTTCAATCTGATTCAGAGAAAAACCTTCCATATTTATTTTTGCAGCAACCAGCTCGTCTTCATAGACCAAAGCTTCGCCTTGTTTTAAATCTTTAATTTGCTGGATAACGGCTTCTGTCGGTAAAAAATTAGGAACCAAAAACAGGCTTTCTTTTTTTTCAGGTTCTCTGAATTTTTGCTGAAGATACATTTCTGTAAACCAGGAAATCTCCGTAGAATCTAAAAGTTTCTGCCACCTTTCTGAGAAAGTGAGAATTCCGCATCGCATTTCTGCGACAGGTCTTGTAAAGGTAAGCGGAAGAAAATCTTCCCAATATTGTGCATCAGAGAAAACGAGTTGCATGTGGGTTTCGGGTTTAAAGTTTTATGTTCAATGTTTCGAGATTCGAGTTTCGAGATTAACAAAAATACGAATCATTGAGAGAAGTTATACTATATGAATTTTAATTCTAATTAAAGTGCACAAAAAAAGTCTCCCGAAAAATCGGAAGACTTTTAAATATTGTAAAATCAAAAAATTACTTAGCGAATTTTTTGTATTTGTTCATAAATTTGTCTACTCTACCTGCAGTATCAACTAATTTAGTTTTTCCTGTGTAGAAAGGGTGAGAAGTAGAAGAGATTTCCATTTTGATCAATGGGTACTCAGTTCCTTCAAACTCGATCGTGTCTTTCGTATCTGCAGTTGATTTGCAAAGAAACATTTCGTCGTTACTCATATCTTTGAAAACAACAAGTCTATAATTTTCTGGGTGAATTCCGTTTTTCATAATACAATTTTTAAAAAATTAAAGTTTTGCTTTCGAAATAGTAATGGTATTTCTTCTGCTAAATTTTAGGTTGCAAAAATACAATAATTTTTATAATATACAAATACCTGATCAACAATTTTTAAAAGATAAGAAAATTAAAGTATTTTCGTTAAATTTGAAACTTATATAAATTTTAATTTAAATGAAATCGCTTAGGCTGCTTTTGATCACAAAATATCAATGAAGATAAGCGATGGCAGATAACTTAAATAAAAACAAAAATTTCTACCTATGAAATTCAAATCATTACTCTTTTTTTCTTTCTGGATGTTGTTTATGGCAATTTCTTGTGATAAAGATGATATTACTTTTGACGCACCGTCTCAGGAGCTGAGCTTTTCAAGAGACACTGTTTTTTGCGATACTGTTTATCATCAGGTACGTTCAGAAACCTATGCGGTAAAGGTATTTAATAATGAAGATAAAGATGTGATGATCCCAAGAATTCACCTTGAAAAAGGTGCTGCATCGTTATATAAAATTAATGTAGACGGAAAAACAGGACACGATTTTCAGAATATTCCGCTCAGAAAAAAAGACAGCCTTTATATTTTCGTAGAAATTGCGCCTCAGGCTACAGGTCCGGAAGCGATTGCCGAAGACAGGGTTTTGTTTACAACCGGAGCTGGACAGCAGCATGTTACTTTATTTTCTGTCGTTCAGGATGCTGAGTTTTTCATTAAAACACCTTCAAACCCGAATGTAATTGCATCTGATGTAAACTGGTCTAATAATAAGGCTAAAATTATTTACGGAGATCTGACCGTAGAACCGGGAGTACACCTGAATATACAAGCGGGAACTAAAGTCTATTTCCATAAAAACAGCGGAATGAAAATTTCGGGCGGAGCAACTTTGAATATTAACGGAACTGCAGATAATCAGGTAATTATTCGTGGTAACAGAAATGATCCTTACTATGATACCATCCCAAGAAACTGGAATTCTATAAAAATGGAAGCTGCTTCTGTTTTGAATATGAATCATACCCGACTTTTCGGAGGAACGAGAGGTTTAGAAATGACAGAAACCAATGCTACAATAAGCAATTCTTTCATTCATACATTTCAGGAATACGGTATTTATTCGGTAAGATCTAATATCAATGCAAAAAATCTGGTAATGAATAACTGCGGCGAATCTTGCGTTGGAATCTTTAAAGGTGGAGTTTATGATTTTGTACATTCTACCATTGCTAATTATTCTGAAACCTTAAATCAGTCAACCCGCAACGGAATTTTTGCGACCAATGAATTCAAAGACGAGAACGGACAAACTTTGCAGGGCTCTTTACATATCAATATCCGAAACAGTATCGTTTATTCTGACCGTGATAATGCCGTAGCTTTTGAACAAACTCCGGGACAGCTCTTCAATTTTGAGATTCAAAACTGTTTACTGAAATACTCAGGAATAAGTGCGGCTGGTTTTGATTTTACCAGTTCCAGTGTCACTCAAAGCATAAAAAATCAGGATCCGAGATTTATGAATTATTTTGCAGCCAAGATGAATTTAAGAGTAAAAGCAGATTCTCCCGCAAAAAATATAGGTGATCTCACGGTTGCCAATTCGGTTCCTACAGATATTGTCAATGTTTCAAGAACGACAAGCCCGACTTTAGGAGCATATCAGTAAAATTGTTAATTGTTAATTGTTAATTGTTAATTGTTAATTGTTAATTGTTAATTGTTAATTGTTAATTGTTAATTGTTAATTGTTAATTGTTAATTGATTTTTTTTAAATGGAAATTACAAATCTGCAGCAGCAAGTTGATGAATGGATAAAAACCATTGGTGTAAGATATTTTAACGAGCTTACCAACATGGCAATGCTTACCGAAGAAGTGGGCGAGGTTGCAAGAATAATTGCTAGAAGATACGGCGAACAAAGCGAAAAAGAAAGTGATAAAACCAAAGATCTTGGTGAAGAATTAGCAGATGTCTTGTTTGTAACTTTATGTTTAGCCAATCAAACCGGAGTTAATTTACAGGAAGCTTTTGATAAAAAAATGAAAATAAAAACTGATCGCGACAAAGATCGTCATCAGAATAATGAGAAATTGAAGTAGATTTCAGATGCTAGACTTCAGATATCAGACAATCGAAAGTCTGAAATCTGACATCTGAAGTCTCAAAATCTTTAAAACAATGAAGTTAGAAAAATCAATATTAAAAGAAAACATAACCATACAAATCAGCGGTTCGAAAAGTATTTCGAATCGTTTGTTGATTTTAGAAAGTTTGTTTGCAAACATAAAAATCGGGAACCTTTCCAATTCTCAGGATACGCAATTGCTGAAAAAAGCACTTTCAGAAACCTCTGAAATTGTAGACATTCATCATGCAGGAACGGCGATGCGTTTTTTAACATCATATTATTCTATTCAGAATGGAAAAACAACCATTCTCACAGGTTCCGGAAGGATGAAAGAAAGACCGATAAAAAATCTGGTTACCGCTTTACAAAATCTCGGTGTTGAAATTGAGTATTTAGAAAACGAAGGTTTTCCGCCTTTGAAAATTACAGGAAGAAAAATTACAGAGACAAAAGTTGATGTTCCTGCAAATATTTCGAGCCAGTTTATCACTTCTCTGCTGCTGATCGCAGGAAAATTAGAAAATGGTTTAGAAATAAACTTGATTGGTGAAGTTACTTCGAGATCATATATCGAAATGACTCTGGATATTTTAACCAGATTCGGAATAAAAAACAGTTTTATTGGCAATACTATTAAAGTAGAATCATTTATCAATAATCATTCATCAATTATCAATTATGAAGTTGAAAGCGACTGGAGTTCTGCATCATATTTTTATTCTTTTGCTGCTTTGGGAAGAAAAACGATTCACTTGAAAAGTTTTTACAAAGAATCAACTCAGGGTGATTCTGCGATTGCCGATATTTATGAAAAGTTTTTCGGAATTAAAACCATTTTCACCGAAGATGAGCATAAACTGACGCTTCAGCCGATTGATAATTTCATATTTCCGGAAAAAATTGTTTTAGACATGAATAATTGTCCGGATATTGCACAAACGCTTTGTGTAACGGCTTCAGCTCTGAAAATTCCTTTTGAAATCTCAGGTTTGGGAACATTGAGGGTAAAAGAAACCGACCGACTTTTAGCTTTATACAATGAACTGAAAAAGCTGGGAACYGAGACTGAAATCACAGATTCTACCATAAAATCAATTAGCTTTAATGAAGCTGAAGAAAATATTTCTGTCAAAACTTATCAGGATCACAGAATGGCAATGAGCTTTGCACCGTTTTGCCTGATTAAAGAATTGAATATTGAAGACGAAAATGTGGTTGAAAAATCGTATCCGATGTTTTGGGAAGATTTGAAAATTTTATTAGAAAATAATTGAACTTTCAAATGAATATTGAATCAACAAAGTTTTTCAAAATCAATAAAATTGTTAAAACATTTATTATTATTGTTTTGGCTTGTTGTATTTTGATTAATATTGTTGATGCGATTCGATTACACTCAGTTATAAATCTAAAATTTACATTTCGGGTAATTATTACTTTATCAATATTTATCATCAGTTTGTATTATGAAAATTATTTTACAACAATTGTACTTTTAGTTTTTAATATACTATTTTGGGAGATAACAATTAACGAAAGGGAAAATCTTTCTTGGTACGATAATGCTTTTAATCATTATGATAATGTATTTCTAGGAAAGAATATCGGTTATCCTTTATTCATAATATTTAAAACTGCAATAGTTTCACCTTTAAGTCTTTTGAGCAATCTTTTGATATGGACAATCATCATTCCTTTCAGAATTAAAAAATTTTATTTAAAAAAAAATTAAATGAAAAAGCTACTCATTATATTGTATGTCTTAATTCCTTTGACATTTTGGGCACAGTATCTTTTACCTAATGAAGAAGTAATTTATTCATTTGAAACCAAAACCCGTAAGAAAATGTTTTTGGTAAAAGATAAAACCAATAAATACATTCAGTATCGCTTTGGAACTAAAAGCAAAGTTGAAATGGAATTTCCTGCTGAAAGAACAAAAGAAAGCTGGAAAAAGTTTCACTACAATTCTTATTGGCGAGGTGGCGGAATACAAAATTCAGGAATGGAAATCGATAATCTTTCATTTAAAAATAATGGCTACGAATATTTATTATTCAGAACCTACCACGCAGAAGGCGAAGTTTACACAGCCGGAATTATTATTAAAGACAGCAAAGGAAAAGAAACCCGCATCAACGGAAATTATAAAACAGTGAAAGGCTGTATCTGTAATCTGGAAGACACAAAAATGATTGAAAAAGAAGATATCGGACTGTCATTTTAAATTAAAACCATAAAAAATTGAATAAAACTATAATCATCACCGGAACTTCTTCAGGAATTGGTTTCGTATTAGCAGAATATTTCGGTAAAAAAGGATATCACGTTTACGGTTTGAGCCGAAAACATACCGAAAGTCAGTATTTTAAATCTATTCCTACTGATGTGACGGATAATGATGCCATACAAAATGCAATCGCTGAAGTTTTAAAAACAGAAACCAGGATTGATGTATTAATCAACAACGCAGGAATGGGAATGGTAGGTTCTGTAGAAGACTCTGCAAAAGAAGATATTTTAAAGCTGTTCAACTTAAATTTAGTTGGAGCCGTACAAATGATGAGCGCCGTAATGCCGAAAATGCGTGAAAACAAATTCGGAAAAATCATCAACGTTTCCAGTATCGGAAGTGAAATGGGATTGCCTTTCCGCGGGTTTTATTCGGCTTCAAAATCTGCTTTAGATAAAGTTACCGAAGCGATGAGATACGAAGTTTATCCTTGGAATATTGATGTTTGTTCGCTACATTTAGGAGATATTAAAACTAATATTGCAGAAAACCGGGTAAAAACAAAAGTTTCCGAGCCTTATAAAAATGTATTCGAAAAAGTGTATGCTTTGATGAATTCCCACGTTGGCGACGGAACAGAACCGTTGGAAGTCGCAGAATACATCGACCAGCTTTTAATTAAAAATAAATGGAAAGCTCATTATTATTTTGGTAAATTCGGGCAAAAAATCGGCGTTCCTTTGAAATGGATTCTTCCGCAGGGAACTTACGAGAATTTAATGAAGAAATATAATAAACTGGCTTAGATTCAGTTATTTTAAAATTAAATATATTTTGAACCATTAAGAAGGAATTAAGAAGTTAAGTTTCATTAAGAAAAATCAATAGATTTTAATTAACGCAATGCTTTGTAGAAGCCTAACTTAATATTCTTAACTGCTTAATAAAAACTTAATGGTTTAAAATTCAAATAAAATTGAAATTATTTTTAAACATATTTTTTATCCTGTTTTGCGTTTTTGTACAAGCGCAGAAGAAGCATTATTTTCTGATCGATACAGAAACAAAAGCCAGGAAAAAAGTAAAAGATTCTCTTTCTGCAGTAAAGTTTCTCGATTCCTTGGCCCAAAACAATTACTTTTTCACCGAACTTAAAGATGTAAAATTAAAAGGCGACAGCACAGAAATTTTCTACGACAAAGGCAAAAACTTCAACGAAACGTATGTTAATTTATCGGATTCTATCGTAAATCGGTTTAAGCTGGAAAAAGAGTTTTTCACTAAAAATTTAGATTCGGTAAAAAAAAATATCAACAAAAAATATATTGACGACGGGTTTGCATTCAGCCGGATCAAGTCTCAGTTTAAAGGTCAGAAAAACGGCTTTCCGGTTGTAGAACTTGATATTAACAAAAATAATAAAAGAACAATTGATGGTTTTGTGGCGAAAGGCTACACAAGAGTTCCGAAGAGATTTATAAAAAACCTCGAAAAAGAATTTAAAGGAAAAACTTATGACGACAAAAACCTGATCGCCATTAATAAAAACTTCCAGAACCACCCTTTCATTACGCTCGAGCGGCAACCGCAAACGCTTTTCACAAAAGATTCTACGCAGATTTATCTGTTTATGGAAAAGAAAAAAACCAATACTTTTGACGGGGTTATCGGTTTTGGAAACGATAAAACAGACAAATTTACGCTAAACGGAACTTTGAATGTGAACTTTAAAAATATGTTTAACGGTTTTGAAGCCATCAATCTTTATTGGCAGAGAAACCCGGATAAAGGTCAGACTTTTGATTTGCAGACCGATATTCCGTATTTATTCAGCTCTAATGTGGGTTTAAATATGAAAGTGAATATCTTCAGGCAAGACTCTACTTTTGCCAACGTAAAAGCTTTGCCTGCGTTTTATTATCATCTCAACAGCCGTCAAAAAATAGGTTTGAGAGGAACTTTTGAGAACTCTACCATTATCGACAGTCTCTATATTCAGGGGAAAGATTACAACAAAAAAGGGATCGGTATTTTCTTCGATATGACCGAGCCTACCGATATTGATCTTTTTCTTTATAAATCTAAATTAAATGTAGGATACGATTTTCTGGCAACCAATTATACCGGAGAAAAAATAAAGGCCAACCAAAACCAATTCTATTTTTTTGGCGAATACAATTATCACATCAACGGAAATCACTTTCTCAACATCAAAGGAGAAGGAGCCATGATGGATTCTAAAATCGACTTTTCTGCCAACGAATTGTACCGCTTCGGAGGATGGAATTCTCTCCGGGGTTTTAACGAAAACTCTCTCGCCGCCGATTTTTATTATTACGCAGGAATGGAATACCGTTATCTCATCGGAAATCAGGCATTTTTTGACGTTTTCGGACAATATGGGCAGCTCAACAATAAATCGCTCAACGTAAAACCCAAATTGTACAGCGTTGGTCTTGGTTTCAATTTCTTTATTCCTATTGGCTTGATGAGCTTCCAGCTTTCTAACGGTAACGAGTTTGGAAACCCTTTTAAGTTTAATGATATAAAAATTCACTGGGGAATTCTGAGTAGATTTTAAAAAAAAATCAATTTATATAAATCTAAAAAAGTAAGATGTAATTTGTGAATTATCTTTAAATTCGACTTTACAATTACATTAATTTTCAGCATATTACATTATAAAAAAAATATTTAATTCTTAATAAAGGATTAAAACATTAATGCTAAAAAAAAACTATATTTGTTTGGTAAAAAAATAGTAAATTCACAACGTTTTATAATAATTTAAGTTTATCTGTCTAAACAATATTATTAAAGCCTAAAATTACTATAAAAACTTTACGCCAATCGCAAAATGCTATTCTGAAATAAATAACTAATGAAAAAAATTCAGGAAGAGCCATGCAAACTAAGAACTCAACATTAGACAATTACAATGTAAATTTCGGAAGAGACGAAATTTCTATGATTAATCTTAAGACAAATACAGTGTCTTTAATAATTTATGACAAAAATAAATTTAATACCAAAGATTACTATTTCAGCTATAAACTTTCTTCTGAGGAACGTATTAATCATCAGATAAATTCTGAAAACTACAGCTACGAGGTAACCGGCCCGAATGGTTTTGTAAGAAAATTTAAAGGCACAAAGTCTCCGAAAATAGAAGTTACTCTATCAAATAAAATTTCAGAAAATGCAGTCGAGATTAAGTTTAATCTTATATCTGAGGAAAAGGTAACCGCTAATTTTGAAAATGTTTATCTGGGTGAAAGTAAAGATATCATTGTAAGCAGCCAAGAAACATTAACTTTCAACCTAGACAGAACCAGAGGTTGGTATGATTTGAAAATAAAAACTGAACATAACAGTTGGCATTTTGCAGGAAGAATAGAACTTGGAAAGCCCTAAATAATTTCGAAAATAAAATCTAATTTTCATACCGTAAATAGCGGTTTTATTCCTATTCATCTTTGTGCAGACTGGCGTATTCGCAGTTTTCTACAAATATTTTGAGCTTCACTGTTGGTAGCAAATTTTTCTAATCATTCAATGGTTTCGCAACCCAGACGATAGGGATTGAAGTTTTACAATTGCAGTTAATGTATAACAACAAGAGTACATTTGGAATTCGTCCTACAGTATCAATTTTTAAAAAGATTATTTTTTCAGGAGCTAATTCCGGCTATCCGCTATTACTCCTCACGCCAAGCTTTTCCATCCTCTATTCCCTTTCCATCTCTTCCACGCAAGTTCCGGGGTAACCGCTTCTATCCGGGCTAAAAGTCTCTCTAATTAAAAAAAAACACCTTCGATTTTCGGCTGATGAGTCCATTATGGTCTATTTTAATTGAAGGAAATTAAAGTTTAAAGTACAGATGAGATAAAGATTAAAACTCTAAAACTTAAAAGCTAAGATTCATTAAAAAGTAAATTATGAGTAAATTAATAAGCAAACTTTAAAATACGATTTTAAGCTATGTTTGCGGATAATCTCAGGTGCAATGAGCAAAAAAAATACTCCGCAGGAGTATAACC
>NZ_JBFRGA010000059.1:0-13337 GCF_052115105.1 Chryseobacterium sp. 2TAF14 | reverse complement strand
GCGAAATGCAATGTTTCATTTCAGATACGTTATACATCTTCTATACCGGCAACAAGTGCATCTGCAGTGTTAAGATATAGGGTTAAAAACTCTTCCGGATCATATGCTCAATACAGTATAGCTTCGGTTCCGGCTTCCGGAGGAACGATTGATGTTCCGGGTTTTCCGGATTCCGGAGAATACGAGTATATATTAGATTTGACAGCAAATGGAGTTTCTGCTCAGAAAACAGGATTTTTCCTGGTAGGAGAATGCAGTCCACCACCTTGTGAAACCCCGATCATCAAGAATGTGTATCTGAGAGATAATTATCAAATAGTTTTGGATTATTCGGTAGACGGAGCCAATCTCGAGACACCGGAATATCAAATAGCAACTGATCCCGATTTTGCAAAAATTATTCATTTTAAAGTAGGCTTCGATTATCAGCCAATTGAATATATCGATATGAGCGGAGGAAATATTCCTGATAATACTCTTTTATACATAAGAGCAAGAAAGCACTGTTCCCCGGCTGGAATTTCAGAATGGTCAGGAATAAAGACCGTAAGATCCGGAAGAAAAGGCTCTTACCTTTTTGAAGATGCTTATTGTGTGTCGGATATTTATAAAAGTCCTACAGACCCAGAACCAATGGGAGGAATGAATATTTGCTGGAATGATCGTACACCGCTTCTTAAAACGCTGAGACTTTCTACACCTGTTCCGCAAAGAGGAAGCTTCATTTATTTACCGGATGATGTAAATCCTGCAATACCTGCAATACCGGGAAATTTGGCAAGTTTTGATGAAGCCGGAGAGCCAAGTATAGGCTTTAATTCAAAAGGAATAAAATGGATAAGATTCGGAAACTATGATCGGGAGGTAATTTATGATGTAAATCCACTAACCGGTCAGATCATTGATATCTCATCGTTTAATTGTATTAGTGTTTAATAGTGATGATCTGAAACGAATAAAATCCTCAAGAAATTGAGGATTTTATTTACCGGATGATTGTTTAAATTATCTTCTGTTGTTTTTGCGTCTCGTACTTATAATATTAAAAAGCTTTGCAACATCCTGCAGGTGGATTTCTATATCGTCATAATATTCGTTTAAAGAATGAAGGGTAATAACGCCTCGCTCAACATCGTGGTTAACGATTCGCTTTACCAGAATTCCTTTTTCTTTGTGTACGATTACAAAATCCCATTTATCATAATGCAGTTTGCTCAGCCAGTAATCTTGTCTTATGTTTCTGCACAAAATGATGTCGCCTTCAAGGTAGCTTTCGTACGATCCGTTATCCATGCTGTCTCCTTTTACTTCAAAACACATGTATTCACCTCGGTGTTCCACATCATCGGTGAAAGGAATTGTGGGTAAGCTTTCTATATATTCTTCATCCGCAAAACTGTGGAGATAGCCAGCTTGTGCATATTGATTGGCAAGCGGAACATTCATGATTTTTAAATCTGAAAAAACAACGGGAGCTGCGCCGTCATTAAGTTTCTTTTCCTGTTCCTGAAGTAGATTGGTTACAAAATATGCTGTGGTTTCTGGTATTTTTCGTTCGCCTTTTTCCCAATATTGTACGGCTCTTGTGCCTACGCCAATAGATTTTGCTATATCAGCCTGCTTCATTTTTAGTTTCTTCCGGATTTCTTTGAATTCTAAATAGTTCATTTTGATATGGTTATGATTATTTTATAAAAAAATATGCAAAAAGTTCATTTTTTATTTTGAAAAACGAACAATGTTCGTATATTTGTCTCGTTGTTATAAAAGAACAATGCAAATATACAAAATTATATGAATGATCTACTATTGTTTTAATATTTAGATAGTTTTTAAATTGAATGTTAAATATTAAAAATCAATAACTTGGATTTGTTTTTTTGATTTGAAACGTAAAAAATTAGATTTATTTTTTGTTTTTATCTAAAACTGATCTGAACCTGGAATATTTTTTAAATTAATAAAAATGCGCAATTTGTGCTTGAATTTGAATGTTTTATGTTCGTTTTTGTGAGATTTTATTAATGAAAAAAATGCGTTTGATTTTTATTCGTTTCAAAATAAAGCAACCATTTAGCTCTTTTGTTTTTTTTAAAGTAAAAGGCAATCAGGAAAATGTAAAAAAATACTGCTGTTTAGGATATAAAATATCGATTAATTATAGCTAACTGCAAGAATATTAATACATTCAAAGAGCGAAAAAGTTTGTGAAACAGACTACGTTATTTTAAAAATAATATAGAATGTTGTGTTCTTTTACAGACAAATTACTGACGGTAAATGATGTTAGGATGTTTTTTATGAAAATCGATTTCTCATAAGCATCACTTAGATCATTCACCGGAAAGTAAAACTTAGAAAAAAGAAGTTGGTGTATCATTTCTGTAAGAAAATACCCGTTACCGACTTCTGAAAACCAAAATTAAATAATGTAATCAGGTATCTGTTTTAAAGACTTCAACTAAGTCTTTAGAGGCATCATTGTCTTATATGAAAATTTAAAAAAAATAAAAGATGATGAAAAGTTGTCTAATACAATAATAAAAAACTTTTAACATAAAAAACTCTAACCAAAAATGAAACGTAGCAAAGAATTAGTAGAAAAAAGAAAAAATTTTGTAATTGATTATGTAAAACGCAATCAAAACAAGCAAATGAAAGTAATTGTAACTGAACTCACAGAAATGTTGTTTCTCTCGGAAAGAACTATCTATAACATTATCCTGGAGAGTTAGTCTGAAAATAATTATACAAAAATTATTCCAAAAAAAAAGATCTGAAGTCATTCCGTCGGCTTTGATATTAACCCATAAATCATGAATGAAAGAGTTGCAACAACTCCTTTCTCAAATTAAAACTTGCAGATAAAAATATAAGGTAAAAAACGGTTTTAGCTTTTCGGTTCTGTTGTTTTTTAGGTGAAATAAATGCCTGAAAAGAGACCGTTTTGACCTTGTATTATTAAAAAAATTACTTCAGAAGATTAAAAAAACAACCCATCATTTAACAGCTTTAGAAACCATGAAAAAGAAAGAAAAGAAAAAGAATAAAAAGAATAAAGAAAATACAGAAAAACTGAAAAAAATTAAAAAAGACATCAGTGATCTTATCGACGAACTAGCCTATATAGACGAAAATGAAAACATTACAAAAAGCAAAAGATTTTTAGACAATTTGTATATGCTTGATCAGGAATAGTTGACCATCTGGAATTCGTAGTAAGAATCAAAATTTTAATAAATAATATATAAAAAGACAATGAATTTGGATGGTTTAAAAGCCCTTTTAATCGGAACTGCAATAGCTTTTTCCGGAGGACTATTGAGGGTACTGGTCTCAATACAAAACAAAGAAAAAAAACAATTATGGGAACACGTTGTCACTTTGGCAATTGTGGTAATTGTAGGTTTTACAATGAGTTACTTAATGAACAGAGCCGACCTGCACGACAAATGGTACTCAACAGGAGTGCTGTTTGTGCTTGGTTACGGCTATGATAAATTTTTGAAAATGATCACTACAAATCTTCCCAACTGGATCGATACGGCAGTGAATCTTTTTATCGAAAATAGATACGGAATAAAGACAGACAGGCAATTTGATGAGGAAGAAGAAAAAAAGGATGAAATTATTTAATAAACAATAAAAATATATCCTGAAAAACTCTTACTGCAACTACAGAATCTATCTTTCAAAAAACTGGTGACTTTCCTAAAAAAGGATGAATTTTGAATTTGAAAACCCAAAAGAGCAAGCGGAAACTAAAAGCATTCAGACTATCCTGTTTCTCATCACCAAAAGCTGAATAGTACTTTTAGTTATCAGATTCATAAAAAGTCACCCTTCACGGTCTGATTTCCCCAGATCAACAGGTTTATAAAGCGCAATTATTTCAATTGCGTTTTGTAGACCTTCTTAACCAAAGTGTAATAAAAAACTAAGTCAATGAAAACAGCAAATCCTGTAGAAAAAGACAATAAAGTCCAACAAAGCCAGAATAAAAATCAAAGGCAAAAAGAATTGATGGCTGTACCTTCATCCGAGGTAGAAACAGCCGGTGCACAAACCCAAAAATCTGAAGAATCAACCGTGAAATCGGGCTCAGCAAACCATAATGCAACTTCGGCTGTTCATGGTTCACAAACCATTTACGACCAAGGTTCAGAGATCATGTACGGAAAACTTCAGGAAAGTTTAACGCAGACAGGCGATATCAATCATCCCGATACCAAAGAGATTGAAAAAGATTATGTCACCACCCTGAATGTAGATCAGGCAAGAGATTACAATGATCTTAAATCGGGAACTTATCTGCCTAAAACACCAAAAGAACAAGCTGAAAATCATCAGGAAAATAAAAAAACTTCGGAAGGTAAACCGAAAGATAAACCAAAACAAAAAGCAAAATCGGCGGGCAAAGGTAATCCTGATGCCTCTTTGGAGGATTTATCAAAATCTCCGGCTACGCAATTGGTAAATGATTTTAATGCTGTACAAAATAACAGTACCGCACTTTTAAACAGTCAGACACAGAAAGCGACAGGTGAGCTTCCAAAAATAAATGCAAAAATAGGAAGTGCTTTTTCCGGATCTAAACAGAAAGCGAAGGCTGGTAAAGATAAAACGGCAGCAAAATCAAGCAAAAAAACAGTAAAATCTGCAGCCCAAAAACCAAAATCAAAAGAAGTTTCTTTCCCAAAAAGCGAGCCTTTGAAAAAAGGAAATTATTCTTTTAATTCTGCAAGTGCTAAAAACGGGGACTTTGAAAGACAGGCTCATGACCAGCTTCGGGGAATTCAGCTCAATACTTCTGCAATCCCAACAACGATGCAACAAAGTGCAAATTTAGACCTTAGCGGAGAAGCAGATACAGAACATTTATCAATCGAACAAAATGATGCTGCACAAGATATGGGCATCAAAAAAAATCAGGCCGCAAAAGATATTCATAAAAATTATGGTGAAAATGATATCATCAAAAAACCAAATGACGAGATTCTTAAACCATCACGTAAAATAACTTCAAAAGCCGTTAAAAAACAACCTCTTGACGCATTGAATCTGGAAGGTATGGATGAAGCAGGAATCAATGCTCAATTTGAACCTATTATTCAGTCTAAAATTGGCGCCGAAACCGAGAAATATCAAACAGCAGAATTAGAACACAATCAAAAAGTACTCGAACACGAAAAATCTTCTGAAAATCAAATCAATGAAGAAAAAAATAAGTCGCAGGAAAAGCAAATAAAATCTGTAAAAGATGCTCAGGCGGATGTAAACCAATCAAGAGTCGACTGGCAAAATGAGCTCAATAAAACTGAAACTGATTTTGCAAATAAATCCAGCAATCAAGCCAAAGCAACACTTGGAAATATAAAAACAGAAAAGAGCAGAGGTGAAACCAAAGCTCAGGGTCATATTAATAAAGCCAACGATGATGCCCGTAAGAAAAAAGAAGATGCAGATAAAGAAGCTAAGCTAAAAAAGGCAGAAGAAGAGAAAAAGAGCGGAGGTTTCTTTGGCTGGCTTGCAGATAAAGCGACAGCATTTATTAATGCTCTCAAAGATGCGCTGAATTTTATTTTTACCAAGCTCAGAGAAGCGGTTAAGTTTATTTTTGAAGCTGCCAAAAAATTAGTTTTAGAAGTATTGGAAGCGGCAAGAAAAGCAATTGTAGGCTTTATCAAAGGTTTTGCTTCATTGTTAAAAGGTTTCTTAGACTTCGCTCTGGCTGCATTCCCTGCAATCAGAGACCGGTTAAAAGCTAAAATAGACAAATTTGTAGCCGTTGCCGAAAAATATGTAAACGCAACCTTTGAAGTCTTTAAAAAAGCGGTTGTTGCGATTATTGATTTCCTGGTAGAAGCTGTAGATACGCTTATTGGTGCGCTACAGGATCTTTACAATTTAATTTTGGACGTGGTCAATTTTATTGTGGCAGGAATTATAAAAATATTAGAATTTATATTTAATCTAAATGTTGCTGCAGCAATGTCTGTTCTGGAATTCTTTGGGGCATTGGCAGAAGAAGCATTGGGAGGCAACCCGGCAAAACCACTTCAGGATGTAGAGGTTCCTGCAGGTCAGGAAAAAGCATGGGCTTCAGCTATGGGATTAGAAGCGGAAAATAAAGTTTCACAAGAAGGAAAAGCTTCTGTAGAAAATGCTATCCCTGTTTTAACCAAATCTAAGCTGGATGATGATGATGTGATTTTAGAACCTTATCCTGCGGTTTCTGTGGATAAAGATTTTATAAAATCTTTACCGGATTTGAAGGACGGAGAAAAATTAGAATTGGGAGGGGCAGGAGCAAATAGCGTGACTACAAAACAATTCCAAGAGTCGGCAGCTTTTGATGCAGGATTTAGTATTCATGAGAAAGAGCAAAATCCGGAACAAATGTCAAATGTTGCTGAGACCGCTGGTCAAACTCAGAAAGATTCTGGTCCGGATTGGAGACATATGAGTGATGAAGAAAAATTAAAAGAATATAATGATCAGATGCTTGAACAATCTGCCAAAGAAGGTGATGCGGAACCAACATCTCAAAAAACTACACATGAAGCTACAGAAGACAATTCTCCTGAAGCGCTTATTACCAAAACAGGACGATTAAATGCAGGACGCAGATTGCAGTTTATGGGTGAGCAAATGTTAACCGGGATAAAAGTATTCTGGAATAAGTATAAAGCATGGATTATAGCAGGATTTGTAGCTGCATTAGTTGCTATTGCTGCTATTTTAATCTTTAGTGGAGGTACTGCTTTGGGTGCGGTTGTGTCGGCTTTGGGTGAAGCGTTAACACTTATCTTTGGTGCTATTGCTGTATATCGAGCGATGGGAATGCTTTGGGAATATGTGAAAAAAGCCTGGGCTGGAGATAGAGATGGTGCTGCAAAAGCATTAGCTACGGCATTCGCTATTGTTGTTGTAGAATTCTTTATCGATAAAATTTTGATGGGAATGGGCAAAGTATATAAACGTATGTTAAAAGCCTTTAAAGCCAACAAGCTAGGCCGAGCTGCCAGAACAACTATTGCTTTCGTGAAAAGGACCCAACGAAGAACAAGAGATCTTCTTAAAAAAGGAATGACCAGATTACGAGGTACAAAGATGGTATTATACCTAGAAAAAATAACCGTAAAAGGAGCTAATAAATTAGATGACCTTCGTAACAAAATTTTAACTAAATTCGGGTTCAAGAAAATCTGGCTTGAAAAGCACGGTAGGTTTATAGAACTTTGGGGAGAATTTAACTCTAGAGTGCTGTTAATGAGAGAAGATGCAGATGGAAATAAAACGGTACAGGTTGATGCAGATGGAAATCCAATGTTTAGAGATCTTGATAATGCTGACTATGAAATTTTAGGAAGGGATAAGCAGGTAGGAGCTGAAATGCAAGATGGTGTAGTTGTTTCAAATTCTTTTGAGGAAAGATTTAGTAAAATGAGTTCTGAGAAACAAAGGGAAACACTCGAAAAGTTAAGTAGTAATGATTTTGATGTACGAAGAGCTGAAGGATTTAAAGGTTCTAGACCAGAAGTTACCATTCCTTCAAAATTTAAAACCAAAGATTTGGATGAGGTAACGGAAATTAAACCATTTAGCCAACCAGATATTGATAATATAAATAATTTAACAACAAAAAGGAAAACAGAAATAGGCAATCCTAGTGAGCTTAGAGGATATTCAGAGCAAATTGGAGAAGCAGCTGCGGATGCTCACGCCAATGCTCATGGTTTACAATCAGTATATACAGGTAGCGGAGCTTATACCTTAGATAAAGTTTATCAAAAAGGAGATACATTCTATGTATTTGAAGCTAAAGGTGGAGGAAGTACACTAGGAGGTAAAAAAACCGATATTATTAATGATACTACTGGAGATCTTCATATAGCGGAACAAGGATCTCGTGAATATTTAGAAAAGACTATTCAAGATATGGCAAAATCATCTGATGAATTGAAAAGACGTACAGCAAGGCAATTAACAGAAGCTCTTGAAGATGGAAATATTAAATATATGGTAGTACAACAAAGGTTTACGAAAACTGATGACGTAGGTGAATTTACTATTAAGGAATTTGATATAACAAGATAAAAAAAATATGGAAAAAATTAAGTTGCACAAGGTCGATTTACCTGCGGTAATTAAAGAAAATTGTGATTGGTTAAGTGAAAAATTACCAAGATCTATTAATAAATCAAAAGAGACTTTTAGATTTTTGTTCTTTGTTTATAGAGATTCTTTAGAGTTATTACAAATGTCTGTTGTAGAAAATCCAGAAGTCACTCAACAAAAGTATTGGTTTAGCTATGGACTCAACTGTATCAGCGAGTTTTGTCGTTTAGCACATTTTCCAGGCGAAATAAAAGAAGCTCAAATTGATGAAGATGGTTCTTTCTCTATTAAAGTGGAAGAAACAAATCAACACATCAATATTTTGAAAGCGCTTTTTATGGCAACAATTGCAAGAAATGAAGAAAAGCAAAAGATTATTGCAGAAAGTCCCCTTTATTTATGGGAAATGAAAGAAGAAAATCTTGATAATGGTAATTTTGTAACATGCTTTTTATTGTTAATGAAGGAATATTACACAAACAAAACCTTTAATGAAGAGCTTTTTGAAAAATCACAACAATACATTATATCAAATAAATCTGAAATAGGACCTGATATTAAACAGAAATTTTGGATCTATTACATGAATGAATTTTTAATAGCTTTTAAATCTTTAATTGATAATAACGAAGCAGAGTTCAATCAGAATTTAATTAAAGCAATCAAGGCCCACAAAGAGGTCTGGAGCCAAAAGAAGGCTTTAAATAAAGGTGGAACTCCATTGTGTAGAGAAAATGAAGGTTTTTTATCCTGGAGTTGTACCGCTTTAGCAGCGATGGCTTATGATAAAGGTTGGAAAATTGAAGTTGAATCTGATTATATGCCAGATTTTATGATTGATGGTAGTATAAATAATTAAACTGTTTTAAAATTAATAATAAAGCATCTCAATTATGGGATGCTTTTGTTATTACGTTATTTCCAAACACTTAGTTGGCATTTCTTACTATTAAGATAACATTTCTAAGCATAAAGATAGCTTTTCTAAGGTGCAAGATAATTTTTCTTATCCCTCAGATGACATTTCTAAGGTGTAAGATGGTTTTTCTTATTATTCGGGTCATTTTTCTAAAGTGCAAGACGATTTTTCTTATCATTCAGATAGTATTTCCAAGCATAAAGATCGTTTTTCTAAAGCGCAAGATGATTTTTCTTACCCTTCAGATAGTATTTCTAAACAGAAAGATCGTTTTTAGAATGTAACAGATAATTCCAAATGAAAATTTTATATAAAAAGATAGCACATCATTCGATATATTATTAAATTTATTAAGTTAAATTTTTATTTAAAATCTAATCCCATGAAAAAAACACTATTCATTTATTCCCTTCTGTTCAGCCTTTCCTTCGCAAATGCGCAAACGATAGAATCTGGAAACCGCAATACCATTGGTTATATAAAAAATGATGGTRCGATCGAAAACAGCAGTCGTGCTACCGTAGGTTATATTAAAAATGACGGTACTATTGAAAATAAAAGCCGAAGCACAATTGGGTATATCAAAAGTGATGGTACGATTGAGAACAGCAGCCGTTCTACGGTGGGTTATGTTAAAAAAGACGGAACCGTAGAAAACAGCAGCCGTTCAACAATTGGCTATATTAAAGATGACGGAACGGTAGAAAACAGCAGTCGCTTAACGATTGGTTACGCTAAAGGAATCAAAAAAGAATGGGCGGCAGTAGTATATTTCTTTTTTAAGTTAGATTGATGATGAGTTTGTATAGAAAAACTATCCTTTTTAGGAATTTTAGAAAAGCAAAGCCTGGATTTTTTACAATCCGGGCTTTTGTTTTTATAAGCAAGAATTATAAATATTATGTTTTAGTTTTAAAAATAAAAATGTTTCATTTAAAAAATCTGAACTTACTGCAATTACCAATTTTATACTGCAGAAAATTTGTTTAAAATAAAAAAACATCAATTTCAAGTCTTGAATATAAAGCGTTAATTATTTGATTTTAAAATAAATAAGAGTTGCTGCAACTACGGAATAGGGAGGGCAAAAAACTTTCATAAGAATGAAAAAATAATGAATTTTGGGCTTTGAAACCATACCGGAAATCAATTGATTTTTAATGAATAAAGCTACTGCAACTACAGACCAGAGCACTCAAAAAACTTCTGTAAGRATAAAAAAAGCATGAATTTTGAATCTTGAAATCTAGTAATAAATCATCTGGTCTTGAAAAATATAAGCTGCTGCAACTACAGAAGAGACCCATCAAAAAACTTTTAATTGAGACAAAAAAGAATGAGTTTTGAAACTCTGAAAAACGAGGATAGTATGGCAGTTTCAAAAAAAATATCCGTGAAACTAAAACAAATTTATAAACAAATGCAAAAACAATAAAATGGCTATAAGAGATAAAAATACATTAAAAACATTTTTTGAAACAGGAGACACTCCTTCGCAAGATCAATTTGTAGATCTGATAGATTCTTTCAAGCATCAGAACGACGCGACTGCCTTTCTTCTCACCGACCGGGAAATAGTATCAATTGCAAATCGTATAGCAACTATTAACAACGGATTTGTTGAATACTATTTTGATAATATGAGCAATACATTAATTAAATTGAATGTAGCTCAGGAAAATCAAGAAAACCAAGAGATAGAAATCAGATGCGACATACATGATAATGGCGATGTAAAAAAACAGTACTTTGTTGGTAATGGGCCTTATACAGTAGCTATAAAAGAATTTGAAAGCGAAAAATTACAAACCAACGAATACCATTATTTGTATTATGAAACAAGTCTATATGACAGCGTAGATAGGCTAATTGGACACAAATTACCAGCTACTTTCAATGGTTTTGAATTTGGCAAACTAGATGGAAGGAGCTTTCATTTTTATATTTCAAAACAAAATTTTGGAAAAGAATTAAACGTACTGCATACCAATATTAAGTTCATTAATAAAACGGATGTTCCTATTGAATATAAATCCCAGAGTACTAATTGGCGTGATATCTATAGGAAAGAAAACAGCGTAACCGATCATTATGACCAATGGGATTATCTATACTTCAGTTACAATGCAGACATGACAAAAGCAAATTATACTATTGAGTGTAGTGTTTATGATACCGACACAAACGAATTATTAATAATCGACTACTTAGAGCCCGGCATAAATTATAGACATTTTGGGAACAGTAGTGATACTGCAGGAAATAGAGCAGATAAAGTGAGAAACATTACAATAGAATGTTTAAAAGTATAAATCTAAACAAGATCACAAGTTTGGATTTGGAACTTCTTCTCAAGGAGCGATCAGAAATATAAAAATCGAATGTAATTATTATGAAAATGCAAAATAATACAATTGAGAAAATTTCAAAAATAATATCATAAAATTTTATATCCTTTGAAATAATGGCAATATATAATCATTTTAAAATTATTTGCCGATTTGTTTAAACCAAGAAATTGTGGAAGACACTTCCAAAAAACAGCAAACCACAGATTCTTCGACGATATTATATGATGGCTTATTCGAATACCAATTAGCCTGTGATTGTAGGGGTAGGGTATTGCTGAAAAACAAACTTTAATAATACTAACAAAAAAACTAATAAACCATATGTCAATACCATTAGATACCATATACAGTTATTTTGAAACAGGTGATTTCCCGACTCAGGAGCAGTTTAAAGAATCGTGGTCTTCATTTTGGCACAAAGATGAAGCTGTTCCGATGAGTAAAATTTTAGGTCTGGAAAATCAGTTTCAAACAAAAGCCGATAAAGCTGCTTTAGACAATCACGCGTTATCTTCAGAATCGCATGCAAATTATTTGTCTAAAAAGGATGCATCCAATTTAAATGCAGAAAATATCCAGTCCTGGAAAAATGTTTTAGGCGTAAAAGAATTGCTCAGCAATCTGGCAACAGTTGACGATGGAGACAATATTGGGAATGTTTACACCAAAAATCAAAGCGATTCAAAATACATGTTTCTGCAGGAATTTTTGAATGACGACAGAAAGATTTTGGCAGAAAAAATAGAAGCTTTAGGTTTAACAACTTTAATTGAAGCCACAGAAAAAAGCATCATAGAATTTGCAGAACGCTCAGACTTATATAAGTTCGAGGACAACGACTTTATCGCCGTTCCGGATGAAAGAGGAAACTTCTCGCTGTATTTATTTAAAGGCGGCGACAAACGCAATAAAGCCAATTATTTATCAACAGGACTTTCGAATATCACGATCGGAATGGTTGAAGGACTTCAAAGCGAACTGAATAAAATTACTGTCGTTCAGGAAGAATTGAACAACCTGAAAAATAATAAAGCAGATAAAGCCACAGTTCTTGAGCAATTTAACAATGTTAATATTGACCTTTTGACAAAAGCCGATCAAGCTGCGGTTCTGGAACAGTTTAACGTATTTAATATTGATAAAGCTGATAAAGCTGCAGTTCTCGAGCAATTCAATTCGATAAGTAGTATTAAAGCCGATAAATCCACAGTTCTTGAACAGTTTAATTCTTTAAATACAGATCTTGAATCAAAAGTAGATATAGAAACAGCTCAGGTTGAATTTAATAAAATAAAACTTGTAGAAGATGGAGTAGCGAGTTTAAATACCAATCTTATAACTAAAGCCGATAAAGCAACGGTTCTTGAACAATTTAATGCACTAAATACARATCTTGMAWCAAAAGTAGATTTAGAAACAGCYCARGTAGAGTTTAATAAAATAAAACTTGTAGAAGAYGGARTARCRAGTTTAAATACAAATCTTCTGACTAAAGCTGATAAAGCAACGGTTCTTGAACAGTTTAATTCATTAAATGCGGATCTTGAATCAAAAGTAGATTTAGAAACAGCTCAGGTTGARTTTAATAAAATAAAACTTGTAGAAGAYGGAGTAGCGAGYTTAAATACCAATCTTATAACTAAAGCCGATAAATCCACAGTTCTTGAACAGTTTAATGCATTAAATACAGATCTTGAATCAAAAGTAGATTTAGAAACAGCTCAAGTAGAGTTTAATAAAATAAAACTTGTAGAAGAYGGAGTAGCRAGTYTAAATACAAATCTTCTAACWAAAGCCGATAAAKCYACMGTTCTTGAACAGTTTACTTCTTTAAATACAGATCTTRMAWCAAAAGTAGATTTAGAAACAGCYCARGTAGAATTTAATAAAATAAAACTTGTAGAAGACGGAGTAGCAAGTTTAAATACAAATCTTCTAACGAAAGC
>NZ_JBFRGA010000058.1:0-13513 GCF_052115105.1 Chryseobacterium sp. 2TAF14 | reverse complement strand
GCGGATATCATTGTTGCCGAAAAAATCTTCTTTTGCCCTGAATTTTTCAGAAATAAAAAGCTGCTCAGGAATAAAACCGATTTTATCTTTAATAAATTTCAATTGCAAAGGAAGATAAAACTCAAGGTTCTGAATTTCCTGTTTGCTGATGTTGTACCCGAATTTTATTTCGGTTTTAATGTCTTCTTTATCAATTTTTATTGTCGGAAACTCATTTTTTGAAATAATAAATTCAGGATCTGAATCTGAATATCCTTTAAACGAAAAGGGCTGAATCTGCTGAAGATTACTCTGAACAAAAGAATCAGATGTCACATCAAAATCAACCGACCAAAAGGTATTGAAATTGACAGATTCTTCAATRTCGTGATAATCTCTTTTAGAAATATTATCAACATCAAAATGATCGGRAACAATAAAAAAATACTTTAACGCCACATCTTGTGCAGAAGTTCCGTACCCTGTAAATTTTTTGTCGGGAAGCTGCATTTTATACTGTAGCTGCAGCTTAATGCTTTTTCCGGGTTCTAAATTTTCATTTAATGGAATAAATAAAGTTTCTTCGGTAATGTTTTGAATAGGAATTGGCTGGTTTTCAGTGTTTTTTATATTTAACTCTAAAACTTTTCCCAATTCTTCCTGTTTTGCAAAATGAAGACTGTTATTACGGTCTTCCAGTTTTCTGTAAACCAAAGATGTACCTCTTTTATGGTACGCCGAGATCCAGCTGAGGAGCTTTATTTTATTTAAATCTTTATCGGAATGATTATGATAGACAATCTCCTGATCAACTTCAAGGATTTTTCTGTCCTGAGATAGCTTTGCATGAATGTAGATGGTATCTTTTTGTGCAGAAACCTGTACAACTCCCAAAATTAAAAAAAGACCAATGCAAAATTTTTTCAAAACCCCGATAAAGCATCAAATATAGCTTATTTTTAAAGGATTATTGTTATGATTTTAGTTAAGATTTGTCAAAATTAAGAAACCTTAATAAAACAAAATTTGCTCCCAAAGAATGAGAGCAAATAATGATTTTATTTATTTCTACAACGAAGCCAGATAAGCATTCCAGCCTTCGTCTTTGTAAATTTCAGAAGCTTCTGCAGGATCTTCAGACCTGTAAATTCCTCTTCCTACAATAATGAAATCGGTATGAAGCGTTTTGAAAACATGTTCTGGAGTATTGTATTGCTGTCCTTTTCCGTCACCGGAATCTGCTAAGTTAACTCCCGGAGTAAACAACAAAATTTCTTCAGGAAGCGCATTCTGAGAAACACCACCGATTACATTCGGGTGAGACAAAGCCACTTTCAGAGCTTCTTCTCTGTAGCTGTTCGTTGTTAAAGTTCCTTTTGAGGACATTCCGATAATGGCAACAACGCCTACATTATTGAAGCAGTCTAAAGATTCAAAACCGCCAATTACCTGAGAAGTTACAAAATCTGCCCAGTCTGTAATTTTGAAAACTCCGCTTGTAAACTGTAGTTCCTGGGTGTTCCCAATGTCAGCAAATTTTCTGTCTTCCATTAATAAGAAATTGTGCTTTGAAGCCAGTTCTTTCAACGGAACGATGGTATTCTGATAATCGAAATCTGAAATAATATCGATGTGTGTTTTTAAAGCAATAATATTCGGGCCTACCTTTTCAGCCAGTTCCAATAATTCCTGAGTTGTTGTAACATCAGCAGAAGCAATTAAGTTAGATTCTTTTGCCAAAGCAGTTTCAAGTAATTTTTTTGAAACAGAATGCTGTGCATGTTCAAATTTTTCCTGGTAAGAAAGTCTTTTCTTTTCTTCAAACTGAATATGATTTCCCAATAAAAAATCCTGAATTCTTTTTACTTCTTCATCGCTCAATTCGCCTTCTTCCTGAAGAATATTACAAACTTCAGAAATGTTAAATAAAGTGTGAACTCTGAAACCTTTGCTTTCCAGAAGCTGCTTTCCGCCTTGTTCTCTGTCAAGAACGACCACGATGTCGGCAACTTTCAGATCTTCCTGCTCAACTTCGGCAATGGTTTCAATCAAAGATTTTCCGGAAGTGATGACATCTTCTACCAAAAGGCAGTTTTGCCCTTTCTGGTAAATTCCTTCAATCATTTTTTTGGTTCCGTATTCTTTTGCTTCTTTTCTTTTAATAATTAATGGAATATAGCTTTCCAGAGACATCGCCGTAGCCATCGGAAGTGCAGCATAAGGAACTCCGCAGATCAAATCAAAATTATCTAAAGGAAGCATTTCCAGTAAATAATTTGCCAGGTTTTTTAAAATTTTAGGATCTGATGCTAAAGGTCTTAAATCTACATAAAACGGGCTTTCGATACCGCTTTTTAATGTAAATCTTCCAAATTTGATGATGCCCAGTTTGTAACATTCCAAAAAGAATTCTTTCTTACTTTCCATTAATTTTTTATTAGATTGTGCAAATTTAAGGATTTGATGTTAAAGTCAATTGTCAATCGTGAATTTTGCTTGAAAAGAAAATTTTACCATTAAGAGCATTAAGTTTTTAAGAAGTGTTAAGAATTAATAAATTGAATTAAGAATATTGCTTAATAATTTTCTTTAATAAATCTAAAAAATCAGAATTAATTTTGATCTTAAAAATTTAATTTCCTTAATGTTTTAAAAATTTAAATCTTATTCAAAAAAAACATCCCCGAAAGGATGCTGTTAATTATTTAGATAATTTCTGCGTCAATTACTTTTGCGCTGTTTGTACTGTATTTCTGCTCGGCTTCCCAAAGAAGAAACTTATCAACTTCCCTTATTAATTTCGGAATGGCTAAAGATAAGACCGCCAAATCATCCAGAACTCCCGCAACAATAATGAAATCCGGAATGATGTCGATGGGAGAGATCACGTAAAGAAGACCTACCAACGGTAAAATAAGATCCATCGACTTTACAGGATATTTACCTTTTCTCCACATATTCACCATTCGGAAAATATCCGGAATTTTTTTTACGAAGCCTTTGTGAGCAATTGCTTCTTTTGCAAGACTGAGTTTTGAATATTTCATTTTTGTGCTTGTTTTTAAATAATTTTCAACTCTGTAAATTTCACAAAAGTTGTACCAACTCAATCTAAATTTTAGTTAAAGTTTATTTAACAATATTATCGATAAACTGGTGAATAGATTCTGCATCCCAATCAGTTGCAGCATCTTCCTTGATTAGGATTCTTCCGTTTTTATCTAAAAGAAAGGTGGTAGGGAACGCCTTCGGAAGTATCTTTTCAGAGATCGGGCTTTGCGCAATATATACAGGAACGGTGTAATTGTTTTCTTTTAAAAACTTTCTTACGGCAGCTTCCTCGTCTTTCATTGCAATCAGAACGAAATCTACATTTTCTTTCCTTCTGTCGTACAATCTTTGTATTGATGGCCATTCTTTTCGGCACGGAGGACACCATGTTCCCCAAAAATTCAGGAAGACCGGTTTGTTTTTAAAATTTTTCAGATTGGTACTCGGTACATTGATTCCCTGCAGGTCGACATCATAATCTTCCTGACTGATGTGTACCGCATTTTCTATTGTGGCGATCGGGAAAAACTGATCTTTAAGAAAATTTCTTACTCCGGGAACTAAAAAAATAACTCCTAAAACTACGAGAATAACAACGTAAATAGTCAGTTTTTTCATAAATTTTGCTTTAAATAAATATAAATCAGAATATTATTAGTTTTGAAATATTGAATTTCAGTCTGTAAACGATCAACAATTAAAAAAACTGTTTATAATAATTCTAAAATTTCCTGAATGGCGTCTTTACCTCTGTTTCTTGAATAGTACACCTGCAGATCATTGTAAAAAGTTTCTCTTGGATAAGCTTCAGGATCGGCTTTAAATTTTAATAATAATTCATGCCCGAATTTCGGACGCGGTCCCCAGGAATTTTTCACATTAAAGTTTTCGTCTAAAATAATAACTTTCGGAATAGATTCGGTTCCGTTTGTTAAAAACTGATTGATCAGACTTTTATCGCTGTCTCTTAAAAAGATCTTTACTTCATTATGACCTTCAAAAAACTTCGCCAAAGCAGGAACGGTTGCACTTGCATCGCCGCACCAGGCTTCAGAAATAATTAAAATTTTTCCGTTGAAATTTTTAGATTTCAGTTCGTTGGTTTGCTCTTCATCGATGACGAATTTTTTCAAGGTTCTGTCCATTCTCTGGATTCCCAACTCGTAATACATTTTATATTCTGCATCTTGCGGAGTCGCAGGATTTTCAAGTCTTTCGTGTGCRATCTGAAGGTATTCTTCAAATGAAATTGCTTTGTCCCAGTAATTTTGCATTACCAATATTTTTATTTAAAAATGATTAATATTTCTTGTTTTATTGATCACAAATAAGTCTGCCAAAACAAATGCAGCCAGACTTTCCACCACAGGAACTGCTCTCGGCACAACACACGGGTCGTGTCTTCCTTTTCCTTCTACGGTTATAGCATTTCCGTGTTTATCGACACTTTCCTGAGGTCTTAAAATTGTGGCAACAGGTTTGAAAGCCACACGGAAATAAATATCCATTCCGTTGGAAATTCCACCCTGAATTCCGCCGGAAAGATTTGATTTTGTAGAAAAATCTATATTAAACTGATCGTTATGCTCACTTCCTGTCATTTTTGCGCCGCAAAATCCGCTTCCGTATTCAAAACCTTTACATGCGTTAATGTTGAGCATTGCTTTTGCCAATTCAGCCTGAAGTTTAGAAAAAACCGGTTCGCCAATTCCTACAGGAACGTTTTTGATAACGCAGGTAATGGTTCCGCCGATTGTGTTTCCTTCTTTTTTGATTTCTTTGATTTTAGAGATCATTTTTTCGGCAGTTTCTGCATCGGGACAACGTACTTCATTGCTTTCTGTTTTAGAAAAATCAAGATCCTGATAAGGTTTTACACAGAAAATTTCGCCAACGGAAGAAACGTAAGCATTGATTTCAATATTCTTTAAAAATTGCTTGGCTAAAGCTCCTGCAACCACCCAATTGATGGTTTCTCTTGCAGAAGATTTTCCGCCGCCGCGATAATCTCTAATCCCGAATTTTTGATCGTAAGTAAAATCTGCATGACTTGGGCGGTAAGAATCTGCAATATGATCATAATCTTTTGATTTCTGATTTTCATTTTCGATCATAAAGCCAATCGGAGTTCCTGTCGTTTTTCCTTCGAAAATCCCGGAAAGAAATTTTACGGTATCGCTCTCTTTTCGTTGGGTAACGATCGCCGACTGACCTGGTTTTCTGCGATCCAGCTCATATTGAATTTTTTCAAAATCGACTTCCAGACCTGCAGGAAAATTATTGATGATTCCGCCGTACGCTGCGCCGTGACTCTCGCCAAAAGTTGTAAGGCTGAGAAGATTACCTAAAGTATTGAACATAATACAAAATTACCGTTTTTTATTCAGATATTAAAGTCTTTCGCAACTGGTTTCCAGATAACTCTTTTCGATGAGCCTGATTGATTTATCCAGCTCTTTTTTTTCTTCAGTGTTAAGTTTTTTCCAGATAAATCCTTTTTTTAAATTGTTTTTATCGATGAGCTGCGGGAATATTTTTTCTTTTTGATAATCGTATAAAAAGCTTTCTGAAATTGCAGGAACGGGGGTATCAATGCTAAAAGTATATTTTTTTGAAACATTAAACTTAAGGTTTCCGATCTTAAAAGAATGGTAGTAATTGTATTCGTAATATGAAGGTTTTAAAAGCTGCTTTTTTTCAAACGGAGTAAGGTTTTTTCCAAGCTTAAAACTGGGAATAAGCTTCTGAACGATTTTCGGCGATGAGAAAAGACTTATAAAAGCTACAGCTAAAACCGAGGAAATTAAAATTGCATTTTTCTTATTTAAATTTTTGAAAAATACTACAAAAAACATAACGAAAAATACATCGATAAAGAACCGGTACTGAGCAGAAAAAGATAATATTAAAAGACTTTTAACCAATATCGAAATGCAGATTAAGCTAATGGTTTTATTTTTTTTAATAACAGAAAATGTAATAAATCCAACTAAACTCAAAACAAAAAAAATATTGATAACAGATTTGATCCCATCTAAAAAAAGCCATTTTGTAATGTATTCGAGCCACGAAAACTTTAAAATTTCCGAATAAGAATACTGCTCGTCAAAAGTTTTTACAATGGCAAATTGTGATGAAGCTTTTAAGAGTTCAGGATTGGGTTTCCAGAAAATTCCTAAATCGAAAACGGTTAAAGGGAAAACGGGAAAACCGAATGTCCAAATATTTTTTATGATGAATAAAAGGAAAACAAACGATCCTAAGATAATTTTTTTAAAACGAAATCCGGAATTGAAAACAGAGTAGAGCAGAATGAAAAGCGGCAGCCAAATAACGGTGGGTTTTATGGCAAATGTGAAGACTGAAAACGCAAATAAGAAAGCCAGATTTTTATTGCAGGACAAAATTTCATTCAGAATAATGAGAGAAAATACAATTACAGGGAGATCCGGACTTGGAGACTGAGAAAAAATAAGAAAAACCGGAATGAAAATAAATTGAATCCAGCTTTTGTTTTCAACAATATAAATACTGTAAACAATAAGTAAAATTGCATTTAGTCTTAAAAAAGGATCGGCAAAATTACTAAACCCGGCCTGTAAAATATGCCAAACCGACATTTGCCCCAAAATTAAATCTAAATTGGAAATCCCTTTTACCAAACCATATTCTGTAAGCCATTTGATGGAAGGAATATAATACCCGAAATGGTCTAAAATAAAAGGATGAAAGGATCCGCAGAATAAAATAATAACTGCCGAAATCCCTAAAATAACAGAATCTTTTTTTGAAAATTCATAAAAATCGAGATAGAGTTTTTCTTTAAAAAAATAAAATAATCCAATTAAAATAGCTGGAATTTCAATATATAAATTGAGCGGAACAAAAAATGACAGAATGGTAAAAATTAAAACTAAAGAAAAAATGCCTGTTAAAATTTTCCCTGAAATTCCGTTTAAGCTTTTTCCGATACTGTTTTCCAGCAGCTTTCCCCAACCCATTAAGGTTGTAATCAAAAAAATTGAAGAGCATAAAATAAGCAGCATAAAAAAAGATTGCTYAAAAATAAGCAATCTTTCATATTTTTTTAGAAATATTTAATTATTTAGGTTGTACTCTTCCGCTTTTTCTATCCTGCGCTCTACCTAAAGTATATCCTGTTGCACCACCGATGATACCACCTACAACGGCGCCACCACCACGGTTTTTCTTGTTAACAATCGCTCCTAAAGCAGCACCACTCACTACCCCGATTGCAGTACCTTTTGCAGCTTCGCTGATTCCTTTTTTCTTGGCAGTAGTTCCTTGTGACGAACTTCCTGCAGAAGAACCTCCACTGTTAGAAGCCGGGGCGTCTCTGTATATTGTTTTTGTTTCTCTGATCACCTGAGGTTTTGCAGCAGCAGCGGTTTTGGCTTTTTCTACTTCAGCTATACTGTCGGCTCTTTTTTGCTCTTCATAAGCAAATCTTTCTTTTTCGATGGCCAGTTTTTGCTTTTCTATATCAAGCTGTCTTGCCTGAAACTCCAGTTTCTGCTGTTCTAGTGTTTTTTCTGCGACTTTGTTGTCATTCTTATTACAGGCTGTCAATGTAAATATTGAGATCACACCTGCTAAAACTATATTTTTCATAACTCAAATTTTTCTATTATTAAAACTTTTTAAAGTCTATACAATGATAATTTCAATTATGAAGCCAAGGTTTAGTTAAGGAAGTGTTAAAATTGTAAAAGAGGTTTCATTTTTGATAATAAAATAAAGAGGATATTATTTTAAGAATACGGTTTTGAAAAACTTAAATCTCTGATCTTGGAGAATTTTATTTTTCGTTACCGTCTGTTTTTCATATCTTTATGTAACTAAAAAACTAACCAATGGAAACCTCAGATTTTTTTTCACTGATTGAAAATTTAATTTTATTAGGGTTTGTCTTACTGTTTATTTTTATAATTTCTTGTTATTTAAAACATCGGAGCAGTAAGTCAGGATTTTGGTATTACAGCCAAGGATTCCCTCATTATAAAAAGTATTTTTCAAAAAGGCAGCCCAATTAATTTCATTATCACTAAGTTATTGTATTTTTTCGCTTACCTGTTGATTTAGATGAAATTTTTAAAAATAAAAAAATCCCTAAACTGAAATAGATTAGGGACTTAATTGGAGGTGCCTAGCGGATTCGAACCGCTGTAGATGGTGTTGCAGACCACTGCCTAGCCGCTCGGCCAAAGCACCATTTTTAGGTGGTGCAAATATAGGAAAATAATAATGTTCTCCAAATTTTTTATGCAATTTCTTTTACACCAATGTTGTCAATTTCCATTTTAGCATTTACAGCTTCATTATATTTTCTGATATTAATTACCCGGGTTTCTGTCCAGCTATCATGCCATCCGTTGTAGCCTAAAAATGAAACTGCATTGAACGGGACTATTCTGCAAAAGCTGCGATAGAGTATTTGCGTCATGGAAGGTTTTGAGCCGTCAATGCTAAGTACTTTTGTATTCGTAATAAGCTTACCTAAAGTTCTGCCGTTAGAAAAATTTTCAAAAAGGAAATAATATAAAGTAGCAACAATTATTCCCATCAAATACTCCCAGAGAAAGCTGTTGTTATTGTAAAAGTAAAAGAAAAAGCTCTTTGACGTAAGGTTGTATAATATAATTGAAATCAGGGAAAGGAAAAAGTTTATAATGACTAAAGCAATTAAGTCGATAATGTAGTTAGCTAATCTAATTCCTTGTGAAGCCTTGTTGTCTTCAACAATTTTTAAATGTTTTCTCATAATTTATGTATTATTAGTTTAAAACCCTTTTAAGGTAAATTTCAGATTTGCGTTGGTATCAATTACGGCGGTAATTCCCGAGTCATTTAAAAGAATCTGATGAGGTTTCAGGTTAAAAACTTTGCCGGTCATTTTTAATCCTTTGTAATATTCTTTATTAAATGCTTCTTCGATGCTTTTTTTAGATGATGTTTCAAGTTCATCAGTCGGGATTCCGTATTCGTCTTCAATCATCTTTACGATCTTTCCTTTAAAAAGTGAAGTCGCTAATTTTTGAAGAAGGTTTGATGTTTTAAGTTTAAATTTCGTGTCTGAAAGCACTATTTTTCTTTTTGTTTCATCATAGACAGGAATTCCCGAAATAAATGCGGTTCCGTTTACATAACCTTCCGTATCGGCTTCTATCATAATGCGATTTTCTTCGCCATACACTTTTATATCTGTGATTTTAACTTTAGAATCTCTGATGTCAAATTCTTTATTTAAAAATGTTTTTTTTGCAATATTGGTTGCTTCAGAAAAAGGAATATTGGCAGTAGTCTGCAATACGAATTGATTGGCAAGAAGCGGGATAAAATTAAAATCCATCACGGCTCTCACGGGTTGCGAAGCTTCCGGTTTTATTCCGGTATAAGTTTCCGAAAAAATATCGATACCGATATTGGTGTCAATTTGATTTCCGTAAAATTTAAGTGGGGTAATATTTACGTTAATGGGAGTAATTTTCAGCCACGTATTATATTCTTCCGAAATATTAAAAGGCTGTGAAAAAGCGTTCCAGGCTAAAACCGCATACTGCTGAAAATTGAGCTGAGAAGCCATTTGCTGATCAATGGTTTTGCTGAAACTGTACTGTTGTTCTTTCAGGCTTTTTTCAACCAGCGATGTAATAGGAATTTTAATTTTACCATAATCTAAAACAGGTTTTTTTACCCATTTAAAACCCATTGGTTGCGTAGAAGTACTTACCGTCCAGTTATTTTTAAAGCTTAAAGCGGTTTTAAAATACATCACGGTTTCAAAAGTAGTTTCCTGATACGTGTAAACTCCTAAAGTTCCGATGCCTTTTTCTGCCCAGATTTTTAGAGGAACTTCAATGAAAATATTCTGATTGGCATCTCCAACTAATCGTATCGGGCGGGTTTTCCAGACTTTTACTTTAAACTGGTCATTATCGTTATCAGTATAAGAATCATCCTGAAAAATCACGTCTTTTACCGATGCATTAATCATATTGCTGATCTCAGATAACGGAATGGTTACCGGCATTGTAATGCTCGATTTTATTTTCGGAAAATTGTAAATAGCATCTCCGGAAGTTTTGTTTTGCCCAAAAATACTGATCGAAAACAAAAGAAATAATATGCTGAATATCTTCATTGTGTTTTTAATTTTTAAAACTGAAAATTACTCATTTTCTGTAATTCCGCCCAATAAAAAACTTTTTTCAAGCTCAATACTCGCTCCTTTCATTTCACCCTTCATTGGCGGACTGGTTTTGGTGATCTTTAATTTTATATAAGAAATCTGATTAAATTTTTCGTTGATTTTACTGATAATTCTTCCTGCAACATGTTCGAGCAATTTAGATTTAATTTTCATTTCCTCATGAATGATGTCGTTAATATCTGCATAGCTTATCGTGTCATTCAGATCATCAGATTCTGCTGCATCCCAAAGATCTGTATGGATTTCGGCATTTAAAATATAATAGGTTCCGATAATGTTTTCTTCGGGGAGAACGCCGTGGTAAGCGTAAATTTTTACATCTTCTAAAAAGATCTTGCTCATAATTTTTTTATATAAAACAAAAGTATTATTTTTAATAACTAACTAAATCAAATAAATATGAAAAATCTTAAAAAATTACACAGAGGAGATTTAAAATCTATTAATGGTGGTGCGGTTTGCAACGAAAATTGTCCTCCCGGACCTTACGGTCCCAATTTTCCAAGCTCATGCGAAGCTTTTCACGCTTTGCCGCAATGTTGTAAGACCAGAGTTCTGGTACATGCGGATTGTTTTCCTCAATAAAAAATTAAAAGCACTGTGAATAACAGTGCTTTTTATATTATTTAATGCTTTTCGAAAGATCGAGCATTGCCTCAATCGGCTTAAGCGCTTTTAACCGAAGTTCTTCTTCAATAATGATTTCCGGAAGTTCATATTTCATACATAAATACAGCTTTTCCATTGTATTTCGTTTCATATAAAAACATTCCGAGCAATTACAGCTTTCATCAAAAACCAAAGCAGGAATCAGTTCTTTATGTGGTGCACGTTTTCTCATTTCGTGAAGAATTCCTTCTTCTGTTGCTATGATAAATTTCTGGCAATCGTCTTTTTCAACAAAATTTAAAAGCGCAGAAGTAGAACCAATGAAGTGAGCCAATTTCAAAACAGCCTCTTCACTTTCAGGATGTGCAATCATTTTTGCATCAGGATTGTCTGCCAATTGTTTTGCGATTCTTTCCATAGAAAATGCTTCGTGTACGATGCAGCTTCCATCCCAAAGAATCATGTCACGACCGGTTTTTTTAGATAAATATCTTCCTAAATTTTTATCTGGTGCGAAAATAATCGGTCGGTCCGTCGGTAAAGCTTCAATTACGGTTTCAGCATTTGAGCTGGTTACAATAATGTCACTTTCTGCTTTGGTTTCTGCATTACAGTTGATATACGTTGCAATTAAAGCATTCGGATGTTGCTCACGCATTTTTCTCAAACCTTCACCTGAACAACCGTCTGCCAAAGAACATCCCGCCATTGTATCGGGAAGAACAACTTTTTTGGTGGGGTTCAGGATTTTTGCAGCTTCTGCCATGAAATGTACTCCGCAGAATACGATCATATCGGCATTGGTTTCTTTTGCCTGTCTTGCCAATTGAAGAGAATCTCCCAGGAAATCTGCAATATCCTGAATTTCTCCCGGTTGATAATAATGCGCCAAAATAACGGCATTTTTTTCTTCTTTCAGTTGGAGAATCGCTTTTACCAAATCTTCTCCTTGAGGAATGTCAATATCTTTCAAATCTAAAAATCCTTTTACAGGAAGTGTAGATTTAGCTTTTTCTAATGTTTCGGTGCTCATTTCAGCCTCAATGTTTTTGTTCATTAGAAATTAGAAGTTAGAAATTAGAAATTAGTAGTGATGTCGTTTGATTTTTAAAGTCTTCAAACTACCATCACCCAGCTTCTATCATCCGGCTTTTAATTTCCTATAAAACTTTTTATTAAACTTTCTATTTCTATTTTTGCTTCACTCAAATCGCTGTTGATCACGATTTTGTCAAATTCTATCGCATAGGTAAGCTCTTCTTCGGCTTTTTCTACGCGGGTTTTTATGGTTTCGGCATCATCGGTGTTTCTTGAGATCAATCTTCGTTCCAGCTCAGCAATCGAAGGAGGTTCTATGAAAATGGATAATGCTTTTTCTCCAAAATATTTTTTTAATGAAATTCCGCCTTTTACGTCTACATCAAAAATAACAACTTTTCCCTGATTCCAGATCTTTTCAACTTCAGATTTTAAGGTTCCATAATATTTATCGGTATAAACTTCTTCAAACTCCACAAATGCGTCTTCAGAAATTTTCTGTTTGAATTCTTCAGGTGAAATAAAATGATAATCAACAGTATGAATTTCACTTCCTCTCGGCTGTCTCGTAGTGCATGAAATTGAAAATTCCAATTCCGGAATTACTTCCAGAGCGTGTTTTACCAATGTTGTTTTTCCGCTTCCCGACGGCGCTGAAAATATGATAACTTTATTCATAAATAATGATTGATGATTGATAATGATAATTGATTAAAATTTGATTGCTATTCTGATCAATTATCATTTATCAACTATCATTTATAATACATTAAGCGTCTGTTCTTTAATTTTTTCAAGATCATCTTTCATCATTACTACCAATTTCTGAATTTCAGCGTGATTGGCTTTTGAACCTAAAGTGTTGATCTCTCTTCCGATTTCCTGTGAAATAAATCCTAATTTTTTACCATTAAAATCTTCATTTTCCATTACTTCAGAATAATATTTCAAATGCTGGGAAAGTCTTACTTTTTCTTCAGAAATATCAAGTTTTTCGGTAAAATAAGCCATTTCCTGATAGAAACGAGTTTCGTCAACGTTTTCGAATTCTTTTAATGTTTTCAAATAACGCTCTTTCACAGAATTAATCCTCACTTCTTCATAAGGAATAACTTCTGAAAGATATTTGTCTATATTTTTGATATTTCTTTCCAGTTCTTCGTGAAGAATCGCACCTTCTGTTTTTCTGAATTCCTGAAATTTATCAACCGCACTGTTAACGATTTTAGCCAAAGCTTCCCATTCTCCTTCACCCAATTCATCTGGCCTTGAAGTAATTGCATCCGGAAGCCTTACTGCCATTTTAAGATATTCAAAATCTGGTCCGTCTGAAGCAATATTTTTTAGTTCATTCATGTAAGAATCGATTAAACCTCTGTTGATTTTCACATCATTGGTTTCTTCAAGATTTTCAATATTAATGTAGCAATCTACCTTTCCACGGATGATTCTATCGTTGAGAATTTTTCTTACTTCAAATTCTTTTTCTTTGTAACGTAAAGGAATTTTGATATTCAGATCAAAGCTTTTGCTGTTCAGAGATTTAATATCGATCGAAATTTTTTTTCCTTCAAAAACACCTTCGGCTCTACCAAAGCCGGTCAT
>NZ_JBFRGA010000057.1:0-15369 GCF_052115105.1 Chryseobacterium sp. 2TAF14 | reverse complement strand
GTGTATGCCCAGTTCAATTTCGGAATCGGATATACATTTAATACAAAAAAGTATAATTAAAATAGAGCTTAAAAGCTTTTAACAGCATAAGCGAAAAGCATAGAATATGAGCGAAGAGGTTAAAAAATTCAAAATAACGATAGACGGACAGACTACTGAAGTTTTGCCCGGGACTTCTATTTTGGAAGCTGCAAGACAAATCGGTGGAAAATCTGTTCCTCCAGCAATGTGTTACTACAGCAAGTTGGAAACCAGTGGTGGAAGATGTAGAACATGTTTGGTGGAAGTTTCTAAAGGATCAGAAGCAGATCCGCGTCCTATGCCAAAATTGGTAGCAAGCTGCAGAACCAATGTGATGGACGGAATGGAAGTGAAAAACCTTTCTTCTGAAAAAGCTCAGGAAGGCAGAAAAGCGGTTACCGAATTTTTATTGGTAAACCACCCGTTAGATTGCCCAGTTTGTGATCAGGCTGGAGAATGTCACCTTCAGGATTTGGGTTACGAACACGGAAATCTTGAAACCAGAACTGAATTTGAAAGAAATACATATGATGCAGATGACTTAGGCCCAAACATCAAATTAAATATGAACCGGTGTATCTTATGTGCAAGGTGTGTATTGGCAGCAAACCAATTAACAGGAGAAAGAGAGCACGGAATTCTTTTCAGAGGAGATCACGCTGAAATTTCTACTTACTTAAATAAAGCTTTAGATAATGACTTCATCGGAAACGTAATCGACGTTTGTCCGGTAGGAGCATTAACCGACAGAACAGCTCGTTTTGCAAGCAGAGTTTGGTTTACAAAACCAATGAACGCAACTTGTAAATGTGATAAATGTTCAGGAAAAGCTACGGTTTACATGAAAGGAGACGAGATTGTAAGAGTTACCGCAAGAAAAGATCAGTGGGGAGAAGTTGAAGAATTCATCTGCGATACCTGTCGTTTTGAAAGAAAAAATCTAAGCGACTGGAACATCGAAGGACCACGACATATCGACAGACATTCGGTAATTTCTCTAAATCATTATGAAAAGCCTAAAGACGAATTGAGAGTTTTAGACAATCCAATGGCTAAAGAAATCAGCGAAAAAGACGAAAAATAATAATTAAAGACAATTAGATTTCAGACACAAGACATCAGACTATTATCTCATATCTAGTATCTGACATCTCATATCTAAAAATCTTTACAAATAAAAAATGGATTTAATTACATTTAAATTAATACTTGTACTTGCTCTTTTCCTGTTATCATTAACGATAGCGGCCTACTCTACCTGGGCAGAAAGAAAAGTGGCAGCAATCATGCAGGACAGAATCGGGCCAAACAGATCAGGACCTTTCGGTTTACTGCAGCCTCTTGCAGATGGTGGAAAATTTTTCTTTAAAGAAGATTTTACGCCGGCTAATGCAGAAAAGTTTCTTTTCATATTGGGACCTGCGTTGGTAATGTTTATTTCATTGATTACCGGAGCGGTTATTCCTTGGGGGAAAACATTAAACTTTGGCGGAATTTCTTACGATCTTCAGGTTGCAAACATCGATGTTGGTGTACTTTTCATCATCGGAATGGCATCCATCGGAGTTTACGGAATCATGATCGGAGGTTGGGCTTCTAACAACAAGTATTCTTTATTAGGTGCAATCAGAGCTTCTTCGCAGATGATTTCTTATGAATTGGCGATGGGTCTTGCATTACTTTCTATCATTATGATGACAGGAAGTTTAGATTTAAAAGTAATTACTGAAAACCAGACTGAAGGAAAACTTTGGGGAATTATCCCGATTGGTTCGGGAATGAACTGGAATATTTTCTACCAACCTTTAGCATTCTTAATTTTCTTTGTTGCGGCTTTGGCAGAAACCAACCGTCACCCTTTCGATTTACCTGAATGTGAATCTGAATTGGTAACAGGATATACAACCGAATATTCATCAATGAAATTAGGTTTATACATGTTCGGTGAATACGTGAATATGTTTATTTCTAATGCTTTCATGGTAGTACTTTTCTTCGGAGGTTACAACTATCCTGGAATTGAATGGGTAACTCAAAACTGGGGAGAAAACACTGCAGGTATTTTGAGCATCGTAGCATTTTTAACGAAAACAGTAATCGGAATTTTGATCTTTATGTGGATCAGATGGACGTTACCAAGATTCAGATACGACCAGCTGATGCACTTAGGATGGAAAACATTAATTCCTATGGCATTGGTTAACTTAATGATTACAGGAGCTGTGATTTTAGCTTTCGGAAATTAAGAAGAGAATTTGAAAATTTGAGAATGAGATAATTTGAAAATTTCTTTAACTCAGGTTTAAAAAAATAAATAGTAAATAATTAAGATAACAGACAAGATTAGTCTAAAATCTAATGTCTAACATCTAATATCTATAATTAAATGAAACTTACAAACAGATCTAAAGTTGTTTCAAATAAAGAGATGACCCTTGCGGAGAAAATCTACCTTCCGGCGATTTTCAAAGGAATGGGGATTACTTTTAAGCATGCGGTAAGAACGGTTGTAAAACGTGCTCCGAATGTTTATTCTTATCCTGAAGTACAAAAACCAAGAGCCGATATCTGGAGAGGTCAACACGTTTTGAAAAGAGACGAGGAAGGCAGAGAAAGATGTACAGCTTGCGGATTATGTGCCGTTGCTTGTCCTGCTGAAGCCATTACAATGACCGCTTCTGAAAGAACAAAAGAAGAAAAAAATCTTTACAGAGAAGAAAAATATGCATCCGTTTATGAAATCAATATGTTGAGATGTATTTTCTGCGGAATGTGTGAAGAGGCTTGTCCAAAATCTGCAATTTATCTTACAGACAGATTAGTTGATGTTGAGACCAACAGAGGTTCTTTCATCTACGGTAAAGATAAATTGGTTGAAAAAATAAATGAAAGGATTGATATCACCGAAAGACAATCCGAGAAACAAAAAAATGCGGTAAAATAATGGATCAGTTTTTATTTTTCTTGGTGGCGTTTTTAGCAGTGGCAAGTGCAGTGTACTTTGTATTTGCAAAAAATCCTTTATATGCTATTTTGTCATTAATTGTTACAATGTTTTCGATTGCGGGAATGTATATTCTTCTGAATGCACAGTTTCTTGCCATTATCCAGATTATTGTTTACGCAGGTGCTATCATGGTACTTTTCCTTTATATTTTAATGATGCTTAATCTTAATAAGGAAGACGAAAGTAAGAAGAACAATACTTTAAAGTTTGTTGGAGTTTTTACAGCAGGTCTTCTTTTAATTGGAGTTTTAGGCGTTTTCAGAGGAGTACAGGAAAATCATGTAGTGGTTGAAAACGTAGATAAAGGCGTAGGTCTTACAAAAAATCTGGGAAGACTTTTATTCAATGAATATGTTTTACCGTTTGAGCTTGCTTCCATCCTGATTTTGGCAGGTATTGTAGGTGCGGTACTAATCGGTAAAAAAGATTTATAAAATTATGGGAGAAGTAAATACATTTATGCAAAGCATCCCTCTGGAATATTTCATTACTCTATGCTCAGTTTTGTTCTGTCTTGGAGTTTTGGGAGTATTGCTTAGAAAAAATGCGATTGTAATTTTAGGTTGTGTAGAGCTTATGCTAAATTCTGTAAACCTTTTATTGGCTGCATTTGCGGCGTACAACGGGAACAGCGACGGACAGCTTTTGGTATTCTTCATTATGGTAGTTGYAGCAGCCGAAGTAGCGGTTGGTTTGGCAATTATTGCGATGTTATATAGAAACACCCGTTCTGTAGATGTAGGTATATTTAATAAATTAAAAGGATAAGAATGGAGAATTTAATATATGCAATAGTACTTTTACCACTTATAGGCTTTCTTATCAACGGACTTTTCGGAAAAAATCTTCCAAAGATTGTAGTCGGAAGTTTGGCAACAGCTGCAGTTTTTGCATCTTTTTGTATTGCAGTAAGCTTATTTTTAAAATTTGATTCAGAAAGTCCGGCGGTTGTCGTTAAAGCTTTCGAATGGTTTAGAGTAAACGGAATTCAGATTAACTTTGGTTTCCAGATTGATCAGCTGTCATTAATGATGGTGATGATTATCACAGGAATCGGATCTTTAATTCACTTATACTCTATCGGATACATGAGCCACGATAAAGGTTTCTATAAGTTTTTTACTTATTTAAATCTTTTCATCTTCTCGATGTTACTTTTGGTAATGGGAAGCAACTATATGATTTTATTCATCGGTTGGGAAGGTGTAGGTCTTTGTTCTTATCTATTGATCGGATTTTGGTACACAAACGAAGAATACGGTAAAGCAGCAAGAAAGGCATTCATCATGAACAGAATCGGTGACCTTGGTTTATTGATCGGTATTTTCATGATTGCGTCTCAGACCAACTCAGTAGATTATATTTCAGTAGCACAAAATGCTTCTAAATTTGAATTAGACGGAACAATCATCATTTTCATTACAGCAAGTTTATTTATCGGTGCTGTTGGTAAATCTGCTCAGGTTCCTTTATATACGTGGTTACCGGATGCGATGGCAGGTCCAACTCCTGTTTCAGCATTGATTCACGCAGCAACGATGGTTACTGCAGGTATCTATTTAGTGGTAAGATCAAACTTCTTATTTACTTTAGCTCCAACTGTTCAGGGCGGAATTTTATTAATCGGATTCTTAACGGCTGCTTTGGCAGGTTTCTATGCACTTCGTCAGAACGACATCAAAAAAGTATTGGCATATTCTACAGTTTCACAGCTTGGTTTTATGTTCATTGCTTTAGGTTTGGGAGCTTATTCTACAGCAATGTTCCACGTAATGACACACGCTTTTTTCAAGGCTTTGTTATTCCTGGGAGCAGGTTCTGTAATTCACGCAATGAGCAACGAACAGGATATGCGTTTCATGGGAGGTTTGAAAAAATACATTCCTGTTACCCACATCACTTTCCTGATCGGAACATTGGCTATTTCAGGTTTCCCTTTATTGTCAGGGATGATTTCAAAAGACGAAATTTTGGTTGCAGCATTTGCTAAAAACCCAATTTACTGGGTAATGTTATTCATTTTAGCAGCAACAACCGCAGCATACATGTTCAGACTGTACTATTTGACTTTCCACGGAGAGTTCAGAGGTACTGAAGAACAAAAACACCACTTACACGAAAGCCCGACGAACATGACATTACCGTTAATCGTTTTGGCGATACTTTCAGTAGTTGGAGGTTTTATTAATTTACCACACTTTATCGGTCACGGTCATTATGCTAAATTAATGGAGTGGTTGAAACCTGTATTARCAGACGAAAGCTTCAAACAAATGGAAGCAACTCTTTCAGGTGTTGATTTCAATACTGAAATGATTCTTTTAGGTGCTACGATTGTAATGTTCTTCACAGTTTGGTTCATTGTTAAAAACATGTATGTCAACAAGAAGAAATTGGCAAAAGCTGAAGAAGATTATACAGGCTGGGAAAAACTTTCTGCTAAAAAACTATACGTAGACGAACTTTACAATGCTTTAATTGTAAAAACATTTGAAGGACTTGGACGTGGCGGAAAAATGTTTGATAAAGGCGTTTTAGACCGTTTTGTAGATTACGTTGGGGAAGGCGCTGAAGACAGCGGAAGATCTATGAAGCGTATTCAGAACGGAAATGTTGAGAACTACGTTCTTATCATGGCCTTAGCTGTGGGAATTATACTGATTGTTAACTTTATATTACAATAATGTCTTATTTACTATTAACATTATTACTATTACCTCTTGTAGGTTCGGGATTAGTTTTTGCTTGGAAAAATGCTTCCAGCAAATATTTGGCGCTGGGAATTGCTTTGATTCAGATGTTGCTTACCTTTTACATCCTTTCGGATTTCAATTTTGAACCGACGGTGGACAGTGTTTTGCAATACGAGATCAATGAACCTTGGTCTCAATTTATTAAAAGTAAACTTCACTTCGGAATTGACGGAATGAGTTTGCTTCTTTTATTGCTGACCAATATTCTTTCGCCGTTAATTATTTTATCATCTTTTAACGAAAACGTAAGCTACAAAAACTCTTTTTACGGACTTATTTTGCTGATGCAATTTGGTCTTGTAGGCGTATTTACAGCTTTAGACGGTTTGTTATTCTATATTTTCTGGGAAGTAACGTTGATTCCAATCTGGTTTATTGCGGCTCTTTGGGGACAGGAAAACAAAAGAATGGAATTCACGACGAAATTCTTCGTGTACACATTCGTAGGATCTTTGTTTATGTTGGCGGGTTTAATCTATGTTTACACGCATTCAGCTTCATTCGCTCTTACAGATTTGTATAATGCAGATTTGGGTGAAACGCAGCAGATTGTGGTATTCTGGTTTATTTTCTTTGCTTTTGCAGTGAAACTTCCGGTTTTCCCTTTCCATACTTGGCAACCCGATACCTATACCTACTCTCCTACTCAAGGATCCATGCTTTTATCAGGGATCATGCTGAAAATGGCGATCTACGGAGTAATCAGATATTTATTACCAATTACACCAACGGCTATTTTTGGAATTTCAGGACAGATTGTAATTATTTTAGCAATTGTAGGAATTGTACACGGTGCTTTAATTGCAATTATTCAGGTTGATATGAAGAGAATCATTGCCTATTCTTCTTTCTCACACGTTGGATTGATGGTTGCAGGTATTTTTTCTTCGGCAGTTCTTACTTTGAGAGGAACTTTAACGATTGAAGGAGCTGAAGGAGCTTTAGTTCAGACTTTCGCTCACGGTATCAACGTTGTTGGTTTGTTCTATTGTGCAGATATTTTATACAAAAGATTCAAATCTAGAGATATCAGACAAATGGGAGGTTTGGCAAAAGTAGCTCCTAAATTTGCGGTATTATTCTTATTAATCATTTTAGGTTCAATGGGAGTTCCGTTGACGAATGGTTTCATTGGGGAATTTATCTTGATTAAATCTATTTTTGATTTTAATGTATTAGCTTCAATTATTGCTGGTTTAACGATCATTCTTTGCGCGGTGTATCTGTTAAGATTCTATGGTAAAGCCATGTTCGGAGAAGGTGATGCTGCAGTTTTAAGTACAGCTAAAGATTTATCGGCAGTAGAATTTTCGGTATTGGCAAGTATTGCAGTTTTTGTGATCTTGTTAGGAATTTTCCCTCAGCCGATTATCGATATGGTGGGAAGTTCATTGGAGTTTGTGTATTCATCGATGAATAATTAAAAGATTAAAAAATTTAAAAAATTAAGAGATTAAGAGCAAACAGACAAAAAGATAAGAGACTTATAGACAAGAGATAGAGACCAGGAAAACAGGATTATAAACTCCAAACCTTGAATCTCGAATCTCGAATCTCAAATCTCAAATCTCAGATCTCAAATCTCGAATCTCAAAATCTATACTATGAGTGTTTTAATTATTGTTTTCCTGACGGCAGTTGCTGCATTATTCTCGGGAGTTTTTGAAAAAGGAAAATTCGCAAGATACATTGGGATTTTCGGGTTGATCGTTGCATTGTATGTAAGCTTTTTGCCTGAAGCGTCTTTCTTCGAAAAATACAGATTAATGTATGAGTACGGAGCAAACACCGCTTTGTTTACAAAAATTTCTATTGTAACGACTTTACTTTTGTTCTTCTTAGGAGGTTTTGCATTCAGCAATCACAGAAACCATCAGTCAGAATTGTATGCATTGATGCTTTTTGCATTGTGCGGAGGTTTTGTATTGTTCGGATACCAAAATTTGGTGACTTTGTTCTTAGGAGTTGAAATTTTGTCTATTCCGTTGTACGTAATGGCGGGAGCAAACAAAACTGACCTCAGATCAAACGAAGCTTCATTAAAATATTTCCTGATGGGAGCATTTGCAACAGGTTTCTTATTGTTGGGGATTGCATTCATCTACGGAAGCACAGGAACATTTGATTTATACAGAATTCACGATTTCAGCACAGTAAACCCAACCAACGGAATGTTTATTCTTGGAGTTGTGTTGATGCTTTGTGCAATGGCATTTAAAGTAGCTTTAGCACCTTTCCACATGTGGAGCCCGGACGTTTATCAGGGAGCACCTTCATTAATCACTGCTTTCATGGCGAGTGTTGTAAAAATCTCAGGATTCTATGCACTATTCAGATTAATGACAATCGGATTCTCTGGAGTTACTCACGAATGGATCAATATTTTAGGCGTATTCTTAATCATTACTTTATTATTAGCAAACGCAATGGGACTTGCTCAGACGAATGCTAAAAGAATGTTGGCATACTCATCAGTTTCGCACGCCGGATATATCGGATTAGTATTCTTCGGAATGAATGCGCTTTCAACATACACATTGGCGTTTTATTTATTCGCTTATTCATTGTCTACAGTGGGCGTATTTATGTGCTTAATCTGGGTTGAAAAACTGAAAAGAGAAACTTCTTACGGAGCATTCAAAGGTTTGGCTAAATCTGAGCCTTTATTGGCAACCGTTGCAACGATATCTTTACTTTCAATGGCTGGAATTCCTTTAACAGCAGGTTTTATGGGTAAATTCTCTTTATTTGCACAGGCTTTAACGAAAGACAACAATACTTTCTTAGTGATCGTAGCAGTTTTAGGTTCGGCAATTTCTATTGCTTACTATTTGAGACTGATTATTGCGATGTTCTTCTTTAAAGAAACAACTTTTAAAACCAATGAAAAAGTAAGTATCACTTATAATATTGTAGCTGTATTTATCATTGCATCCATTATTGCATTGGGAGTTTTCCCGGATCTTTTTGCAAAACAGTTCGGATTGTAATCTGAATCAACATATTTAAAATTTAAACCTTTCAATTTTTTTGGAAGGTTTTTTTATTATGAATTAATGATCTTTGTATTTTTAATAATCTCGGAATCCAGCTGCTATTTGTTTAACCTTAATTTTGGATAAGAGTTATATCTGCTTCGCAAAATCGTCTTTCAGTGTCGCAAATCCATCTGACTATTAAGAAATAACATCTTACCACACAGAAATACGATCTATCCGTTAAGAAATGCCATCTTACCGCTTCGCAAAATCATCTTTCAGTATCGCAAATCCATCTGACCATTAAGAAATAACATCATATCACTTAGAAATATGATCTGCTTGTCGAGAAATACCATATCAATCCTGAGAAAAGTTATATGTTAGTATAGAAATATCATCTAATCAGTAAGAAGACTTTACCTTATATAAAATGTCTTTTTAGTTAACAATCCCAAATATTGAAAACCATTTTTTAATTTATTTGAAGGAATTAGTTTTTTCATGAGACGATATAGCTATATTTTTTGTTTTCTAAAGGAAGAAATTATGTCAGAATTTGTGGTAGTAGCTATATAGTTTGTGGAAATAAATAAACTAAATACCCGGAATTAATTTTAAAGACTATATACTTATTAATTTCAGACCAATTGATCGGCTTTTTATATGTAAAACATTGCAATTCTGCTAATTAATTATAGAATACAATTTGTCGGAAGTTTTTTCCTAAAGACTTATATTCTAAGAAAACCAAGATATACTATTCTTACAAAAAAGAAGTAAATTTGGAAATTATTCAAAAAAAGTTTTGTTAAAATCATCTTTAATTAAACTTAAATACTACAGTAACCAAAGAAATTAAACATTATTGAGATAAATCGTTCTTTAACTATAATTATTATAATAAATTATTTTAATTTAAAATAATTTATTAACTTCGTAAAAACACATTATAATAAAATTTAAAGCAAATGATGGGAACCTTACTAAAACAACTAGATTTAAACAATAAATATCTAAATTATGTATTTATTTGTTTAATTCTTTTAGCAATTATATATTTTTTTTCTATAGGGAAAGATCCGGCTTTAGGTGATAGCTTGGTTTTTACTGTTCAGGCATATAAAGGATTTGAATTTGAGTCAAACGCTACAAACCATTTTTTATATTCTAACTTTTTAGCATTATCTCATAAAATACTTCCTTTTCTAAATGTACATTTTCTTTTTGTTGGAATTAGTGTTTTTTCAGGTATACTATCATTGTTTTATCTGCAAAAATTGTTGCCTCTATTCGAGGTTACTCAAAAATCAACACTTATATGCCTGTTAATTTTTGGTTTTTCGTTTACCTTTTGGCGATTATCAATAATAACAGAAGTTTATACTTTTTATTTGCTTTTTGTTATTTTATTTTTAATTAATATTTTTAAATTTCTTAAAGAAAAAAAACCAAAATACTTTTATTATTTATCATTTTTATTTGGTCTTCTTTTTTTAATACACGTTCAGACCATTCTTTTCATACCGCTCTACTGTTATCTTATAATTAGACATTACAAAATCCTCAAAATACATGCTGTGTATGGTATTGTAATTACCGTGTTTGTATTTTCAATTTTGTTAATACCTGTTGCTTTAGGAAGAAATTCATTGATATCAATCTTTACAGATGGTGCATATCAGGATTCTATTTTTAACTTTGATATGAAAATAATTTTCAAAAGCTTAATTAAAAATATAGGTTTTCTAATTTATAATTTTCTTTTTTTTCTTGTATTCATGTTTTTAGGGCTAAAGAACAGAAATAAAATTGATTATATAATTATTGCAATAGCTCCTTTTGTATTTTTTTGTATAAAACATAATGTTTCAGATGTTTACGTATTTCATATAATACCTTATATCTTTCTATTAGCACTTATAGGGAGAGGAATGGATTCATTCCCAAAAACTATTTATTTCTTTTTACCTCTATTATTTCCAATAATATATTTTATGACGTATAAAATTACAAAATCAACAAAAACAGGTGAAAATTTTGAAAAAGAAAAAGGTTTTAAAGGAGGTACAAAATATATGATGTTTCCGCCGATGAGTGAAAATCCCGACTTATCCTTTTTTATAAAAAAATATAAAGAAGACTCTTTGGATAAAGAGCCTGAACTAAAATACATGTACCCATTTGCTCTTGAATGGGAGAAAATTAAAAAATAAAAAATAACATTATGAAGAAAAAATTATTATTTATCGGGCTTGTGACAACTTCACTTTTCTATTCTCAAACATCTAATACTCAAACTCGGGATGATGCAGGTGCACCAACTGTTACAAGTGGCTTTTATCAGACCAGTAATCCAATTAATTATCCTTCTGGCGCAAGTAATTGGTGGCATCTTTTAGATGTAAGACACTCTAATTCTGCCAATAATTACGGGATGCAGTTTGCAGGAAGTTTTTTTGATCAAGATTTATATTTTAGAAAAACTAACAACAGTAGTTCCCAATCTTGGATGAGAGCTGTTTTAGAAACTCCGTCCGGTAATGTAAAAATTGGAAAAAATGACCCTTCAAACTCTGAGGCCAGTCTTAGAGTATTTAAAGCAGATGGTACTTATGTTGAAATTGCTAATTCTTTAGGTAATTTTCAAATTGCAAGATCAGTTTGTAATGATTGTTGGGCGGTTGGTGCACGTACCGGAGATACCGTTTTTAGAACTTTATCCAGCGTAGCAGGAGCTTCACAGAATTTACTGTTTTCAATTCCAAATAATGGAAATGACGGTGGATCATATGTTGGTTTTGAAGATAACTATAACGGAGTTTGGGCAAAATTTTTCAACAATGCCACAGCAAGATTCAATGGGAAAATATTTGCAAAGGAAGTTGAAGTGAAAGCAAATGTATGGGCAGATTATGTTTTTGCGAAAGATTATAACCTTAAAACTTTGGATGAAGTTGAAAAACATATTGCAGAAAAAGGACATTTACCTAATATACCTTCGGCTGCCGAAGTAATGGAAAAAGGAATTAATGTTGCTGAAATGGACGCTAAACTTCTTGAAAAAATAGAAGAATTGACTTTGTATTCAATTGAACAAAATAAACAAATCAAAAAACTGCAAGAAGAAAACAAGCAACTGCAAAAGCAATCTGAAAAAATCAGCGTATTAGAAAAACAGTTACAGGAACTCTTATCTTCTAAAAAATAAACACAGCATGAAAAAAAATATATTATCAATAGCATCTTTGTTTATAGGCTTTTTAGGCTATTCTCAGACTGAAGTTTATTTCAAATATGATGAGGCCGGAAATCAAAGATACCGTGGAACAAATTCTAATGCTAAACAAGCTTCAAACGAACTTTTAGCAACAGAAAATAAAGTTACTACAGTTGATTCTGAAGTTCTGAAAACATCAAACGTTGCTGTTATGGATGAAAAAGCATTTTGGAAACAGATGAGACTATATCCTATTCCAGTAAATGATATTCTTACAATAGACTGGACAGAAGAAGTTGATTCGTTGATTGAAAGCGTTTCTCTTTATCAGCATAGCACTACCCACTGGAAATTCCAGCAGCAGAACCTTCCGAGCCTTAACCGTCAGTTGAAAATCAATATGACGGGTTATGAATGGGGAGTATATATACTATCTGTTAAACTGAAAGACGGAAGAAAATTCAGCAGAAATATCACAAAGCGATAAAAAATTATTTCAACATTTAAATCACGAATATGAAACTATTCTACACCATATTTATATCCTTACTTTCCGTTGTAGGACATTCACAAACAATATTATATCAGAATGAAACTACTACAAGAACGGTTCAGGATCCTCAAACTGTTATCATGGCAACTGGATTCAGAGCTACTTCAGGGGTTTCAAATCCATTTGTTGCTAAAATAGGATCTGGTACAGAAAATCCTGGTGGCGGGTCTGTTGATTCGGGTGCAGGAGCCAGCAATCCTTCAGGAACAACAGCCCCTCCAGGAAAAAGTTTCCATGATACCAAAGGAAATATTGAAGTAAATGGAGCGGGACAGTTGCAATTTACATTACCTATTGCTTTACCTCCGGGAGTGAAAAGTGTTGCTCCGCAAATTAATTTAGTTTATACCAGCGGATCAGGAAATGGTATTGCAGGATATGGCTGGAATATTTCAGGAATAACGGCAATTTCCAGAGTGGGAAAGAATATTGAAAAAGATGGCGAAGTTAAAGGAATCCAGCTTGATTATTCTGACTATTACAGCTTTAATGGACAACGATTGATTTTAAAATCAGGCGAATATGGAAAAGATGGTGCAGAATATGTAACGGAAAAATATTCTAATGTGAAAATAAAATCAGTTGGAACTATTACAGGACAGGCTTGGCAAGGTCCCGAATATTGGGAAGTGACTTTTGAAGATGGTTCAGAGGCTTGGTATGGAGCTACGGCTTCAGGAAATAGTACAGCCAGAACACCTTTAGAATACCCTGTAACATTCTCATATCCTGCAGCAATCTCATCTGAAATAGATTATTATGGTGTTTTACCTAATAATACCGATTCATTTGATGATATTAAGCTCACAGGTGATTTCAATGGTGATTCTTATATTGATTTTTTAATGTCAAATGGAGTTTTAAAATTAGGAGCATTCAATGATAATTATACTAATATTAATACCAATAAAGTTTTTGATTCCAGATCTAAAGTTGTTAATACTTTACTGGATGAGCAAGGAGAAATTTACAATGGAAATGGAATTGTACAATTTGAAGGAGGTAAAATTGTAGGTTATATTTTTAGAAATAATACTTTTGAAAAAGTATTCGAAAAAATGGTTTATGATACATCAAACTGTACTTCTCAAGGAGGAGGTGTTGGTTGTCGTTTAGAAGTAGATTCTATAAATGAGGGTGATGTCAATGGAGATGGCATTTCAGACATATTTTTATCTTTAAGTCTAACAGAGTGTCTATTTGTACCTTCTAATTTAAATAGGACGTCTAATAATGAAGATATAGAAAGTAGACCCCCACCTGGTTATGAATTAGAATGTAATTCCTATAGCATCGGAAATTTCATTGTTGATTTAAAGAACCAAAATAATCCGATAACTACTTATATTGTTAATCCTGGAATTAATGAAAGCTTATATGGTGATCAAAAATATATGGATGTTGACGGTGACGGAAAGGTTGAAACAATAAATGTTTCTAATACTGCATATACAGTATTCGAGTTTATTAAAAATGGAACAAACTCTTATCTGAAAAAAGTAAAATTCACGGGTAGTTTAGTTGAATCTAAAGATCCTAATTTTCCTGTACTTTTTGGCGATTTTAATGGTGATAACAATATGGATTTTGTAATTCCGATTACTAATAGCCAGGCTCAGGATAATTGGCGATTTTATATGGGAACGGATATAGGTTTTCAAAATATTTTAAAAACAAATTTTTTAAAGTACAGAAAGCCTAATCAGGATGTTACTTGGTCTTTATTGGATCATCATTTTTATTCAGTTACCGATGTTAATAAAGATGGAAAATCTGATATTGTTTTTGTATATTCTAAAAATACCGTTGGTGGTGTCAGTAATAGTGGAAATGCTCTTTGGAGAACATTACAATATGAAATTAGAACATTACAATCCAAAGGAGGAACTGAGTTTATTAATAGCTTTAACAGTACAAGTCCTTCTTATAATGTTGGAGGTGGAGAGGATGGATTATTCCAACCATTGATATATCCTATAAAATCCAACAATAATTATTATGATATTTTTATATTTAAAAATACTAGAGTTCATAAATACAAAACGCAAACGTCTTTAACAGAGCTTTCTCAAATTAAATCTATACATCAGGCAGAAATAGCTACTGGTATCATTTATAAAGAATTGAACCCAGATATCGATTCCAATTTTTATAAAAAAACAAAGTCTGAGATTTATCCTTATTTTTCTTTGAAGAGAGTTGATAAAAGTTTTACAGTTTCCCAAATGCAACAAGGAAATAGAAAACAAGACTTTCGTTATCGAGGTATGACTGGGCATCTTCAAGGAAAGGGGGTTATAGGGTTTAACCAATCCGCCCGTTCTTCCTGGTATGCAGATGGCTTCGAAAATACAAAAATCTGGAGCGGAGTTGAAATCGATCCATTAAATGAAGCTGTTCCTGTAAAAGAATGGAGTATCAGAACGAATGATGAATCAAAAATTTTCCCTGCAGATATTTCAGAAAATAACACACAGTTATTAAGATTTAAATCTACTACCTATCAGACAGATAAACTGCTTAACGGAAATGTTGTAACAACTGTATCTGATGCAGATAAGCCAAAAATAGTAACAGCTATAATTCCTAAAAGTTCGAAAACCAAAGATTTTTTAACAGGAACGTTGACTACAAGTAATATTACTTATGGAGATTATTACTTGCCATCACAAACAAACTCTAATGTAAATAATGGTTATGCAATAAGTACTTCTATCTTTGAATACACCCACAATTCATCGGGAGCGGGAGCCAATTATTTTATAGGCCGTCCAAAGTCTAAAATTGATGTTTCACAAGCTTATGGCGACACAAAATTTTCAAAAGAAGAATATACC
>NZ_JBFRGA010000056.1:0-35785 GCF_052115105.1 Chryseobacterium sp. 2TAF14 | reverse complement strand
GCATTATCATAATTATTCAGGAAATACTGCCCTATAAAATAATGCTGGTTTTCTTCATAATCTAAAGCATTTATTTTAAAGTTATTCATTGTTCCGCCACCTTGTACTACGATGTTTCTTGCTTCACCTTGTTGCTGTGAAAGCACAACCGTTCCGAAAGTTTTACCTAATTGAAACTCTGTTTTCACCCCAAACAAAGACTCAGAACCACGGATCAGACTTGTGGAAAGCGGCATATTAACATTACCGAACTCTACTCTTTTGATGATCTTATCTTCACCTCCTGCATTGGGTTTATTTACATCATTTAAACCTTTTGTCTGAAGATCTTTCCATGTACCTTTTGACTGCCAAACCAAATTCATCCTGTTCTCAAAAGCAAAACCGCTTTGAGTATCGTAATTGGCTTTAAGCTGTAAATTTTCTCCAACTTTTCCGATTAACCCCAACTGAATTCTTTGATCAATATCAAAGGTAAAACTCGTTCTGTTTTGAGGTAAAATTAAAGGATTATCAATTTTCTGGTACAAACCTCCAAAATCGAATGAAGCATATCCTGAAGGAATGATTTCAATCTTGTTGCTTCCGAAAATAGACTCGAAAAGACGGTTATTGATCGTTAAAGCAGGAATCAGTCCTTTCTTTGCTGCATCACTTTTATCTTTTCTGAACATTAAATTGTAACGGTCAGATTTTTCCCTGTAAAAAGCCCTAGATTGCTCTGCAAGCATAAATTCCTTATAATCTTCCGGCGACATTGCAACAGGTGGTCCGGTAATTGTATTACCAATCTTAGGATACACGTAATACATTCCGATTTTTACATCGTAATATGCTTCGTAGTAAGTTGGGTCGGTAACTTCGTAATTCTTTTTTATAGAAACACCTTGCTGGTTTTCATTTTGCCCGAAAACGTTTATTGAGCAGAATAAAAACGACAAGAGTATATAGATGCTGAGAAATTTATTATTTTTCACCAAATGTTAAATATTTTTTAAAATTTGTTTTACCAATTCTTCTACAGTAATTTCCGGAATTTGCTTTAAAATACGGTCTGCAATTTTATCACTTGTTCTTTTAGGGATTCCTAAAACTTCTAATGCTGATAACGATTCTTCCTTCACTTTATTATTCTCAGCCGAAGAAATATTTCCTTCTGCATCAGCAAATTTCTGTACTTTATCTTTCAGGTCAACGATAATCCTTTCCGCTGTTTTTGCACCAATTCCTTTAGCTTTCTGAATTACGGCTCCGTTTCCGGAAAGTATTGCAGAGGCAATCTCACTAAGGCTTAAAGTTGATAATAAAATGAGTGCAGAAACAGCACCTACACCATTTACACTTATTAACAGATTAAACATTTCTTTTTCCAAACGGGTATGAAACCCGAAAAGCAGGTGTGCATCTTCACGAATGATCTGCTGGATGAATAAAAATGTCTCTTTATTTAAAGTAAGTGTTTGAGATGTCATGAGGCTGATTCCTGTATAATATCCTACACCGTTTACGTTGATTACTGCGTAAGTTGGGGTAAGCTCCTGAACGATGCCCTGTAAAGAAAATATCATTATTAATTTTTATAACTTCCAAATATAGTAATTTAAACTAAGTAATGTTTTCATTTCAGACAAGAATGATTTTTAACTTAATTTTAAATGGCAAATACATATAAACAGCTTTTAAACAGATAAATTCCAAATATGTGTATCTTATTTAAAATTGTTTTAGTTTTATTTAAACTTTACAATAAAACCTCTTCTTACAATCATCATTTTATTTCATTAAAAACAGTTAAATGTGGTATCTAATTTTTAAAAAAATTAAAATTAGCTGGTTCAGCTATCATTTTTGGGGATTTTTTTCATTATTAAATTGATGGATTTTAGGAGTAAAAAAATCAAAATCACAAAAAAACATTAGAAAAATTATTCTTTATTTGATTTTATCATCTCATTTTGAGACTGAGCTGAAAGGAGGTTCGAGATCGGTTAATCGGTTTCACAAATCATCAAACACTCATTTTGATTTGTATTGAAGCATTTACGTGACAAAAGTCAGTTTGATTTTTCCATAGATAATAATTTATATTTACCTCATTATTTTTAATTATTCTAAATAAATGAAAAACCAAAACGTACTTTCGATTTTCTTTCTGGCAACTTTAGCCTCAAATATTTCAGCCCAAAATAAACAAGACAGTTTACAGACAAGAGATATATCAGAAGTTATCATGGTATCTTCCCGCTCACTAAAGCAGATTAGTGATATTCCCGGAACAGTTTGGGTAATATCTGAAAAAGAACTTCAGTCACAGATAAGAGGCGGCGCAGGATTAAAAGAAGTATTAGGAAACATGATTCCCGGATTTGATTTCGGAAACCAGGGACGAACAAATTATGCCCAAAACATGCGCGGAAGAAATGTTCTGGTAATGATCAACGGAATTTCTCTCAACAGCACAAGAGCAACAAGCCGCCAATTTGATGCGATCGATCCATTCAACATCGAAAGAATTGAAGTTCTTTCCGGTGCATCCTCAATTTATGGCGGCGATTCCACAGGAGGAATTATCAATATCATCATCAAAAAACCAACATCAGACAAACTTGCTTTTGAAACTTCTGCAGGCTTAAAATCAGGTTTTCATAAAAATGATCTCGATAAAAGAATTGCACAATCTATCTCAGGCGGAAACGATAAAGTGAAATTCAGATTGGGAGCGGCTTTTACACAAAATGAAGGCGCTTTTGATGCAAACGGAGATCAGATTATTACCGATGTAAAACAGGCAGATTTTCAGTACAACAGATCAATCGATTTATTAGGARGATTTAGTGCAAAACTGGCTCCCAATCAGGATTTGGGTATAGATCTGCAATATTATAATTCAAAAGTCAGAAATAAAAAATGGCTTTCCTTCGGGCAGAATTTTGTAGGGTTTACAACCAAAAATCCTGATTTAATTAATGTTTTAGACGGTGCAGATTCTGATATTGTTCCAAGAACAGAACGATTTATGGCGAATTTTCAGTACAATGCAAGAAATATTTGGGGCGGGCAAAATTTGATCTTACAAGCTTACGGAAGACGTGAAGAAGTAGATTTCGGAGCATCTTTCGCCGAAGTTCCGAAACCTCCTGCAGGAATTGTGCTTCCGGTTTTTCTTTCGTCAGCAAGAGGAAATACCAATGCTTACGGAGCAAAACTGGTTTTAAATAAAAAATGGAATGCTTTCAATTTTACATACGGAGTGGATGCTGATCTTGAAAACTTCACAGGCGATCAGGCAATTTTTAATCCTCAAAAAAGTGCAGAAACAGGAGGTTTGGTAAATCTTACCGATGCTTTTGTAGGAAGATATCCCGATACAAAAACATCTGCTCTTTCCGGTTTTATTCAGGCAGACTGGAATATTACAAATAAACTAACACTTTCAGGAGGAATTCGCCAACAATTGATCAATGTAAAACTGGATGATTTTGTAGGATTCAAAGAGCAGGTTTATATGCATTTCGGCTACGGGAATTCTGCCGATGCTGTGAAAGGTGGCAAAAATAATTACGATGTCACGTTGCTTAATGCAAGTTTGTTATATAAAATTACACCTGCTTGGCAGACTTGGTTGAATTTTTCTCAAGGATTTGCAGTTCCTGATGCTGCAAAATCTTATGGTTTCGGAAAATATCAGTTAAATAACGATCATTGGAATTTACTTAACAGCATCAATATCGCAGAACAACCTTTAAGCGGAATTAAAACAGATCAAATGGAACTTGGTTTCAGGCACAACAGAAATTCAGAACAAGGACTTTCTGCACAAGGATCGGTTTTTTATGCGCTTTCCAACAAAACTTTGAAAATAGACAATGCTGCTTTCACCATTTCGTTGCTTGATCAGAAATTAAGAAACTACGGTTTTGAAGGTGCTTTAAGCTATAGATTTTCTCAAGGTTTAGAATTGGGTGGAAACATTTTGTTAATGCAGTCTGAAACAGAAACGGCTGATAAAGGATGGCAAAACCAGTCAGTTTATACAACCAATCCCTCAAAATTTATGGTTTTTACAGGGTGGAATGCGAAACGATTTTCATTAAGACTGCAAATGCAAAACTCTATGAATTACACTGATTTAGCAGACCTTAAAATGACAGGCTACACTTTATTTGATCTTGTAGGAGATGTAAAATTAAATAAAGGAGTCATCAATTTCGGGGTACAGAATATTTTCAATAAACAATACACAACAATTTGGGGACAACGTTCTGCATTTTTTTACGGAGTCCCTCAAAAAGCCTTTGCTTACCAAGGAAGAGGAACTACATTTTCTGTAGGCTACACGATAAATTATTAATTATTTAAAATAAAATTGAAACCTTTCGTCACTTCGAGTAGATTTTGAAAAAAACGTATCGAGAAGTTTTTATACTAGAATTAAATTTTAAAAACCATTAAGATTTATTAAGAAGTTTAGTTTAATTAAGACTAAATCATACTGATTTCACTTAAGCGAAGCTACCTTAAAGATTCTTAACTCCTTAATAAATCTTAATGGTCAATTAAAAAACCTTAGAAGTACTAATTAAAAAGTAAAAAACACCACCCAAAAATTTTTATGAACACAGTTATCACCGAACAATTGGTTTCGGAAAAGGAAAGTCTTTTCCCAAATCTGGAGAACTTATTTTGTGAAATCAACATTCACGAATATCAAAATGTAATGCAAAAAGCACAGGAAAGTGTCATTGCATTTCTAAAAGAAAACAAACAGCCTTTCAGCGGAGTGAGTCCGAAAGAGCTGAGAAAACGTTTTGAAAACATTCATCTTAACGATCATCCACAAAAATACGATGAGGTTTTTGAAGAAGTAAAAATGCTTTATACACAGCACGCTATTGCTTTTCATCATCCGAAATATGTTGCTCATCTTAATTGTCCGGTTGTCATTCCGGCGGTTGCAGCAGAAATTTTGATCAGTTCAATTAATTCATCTTTAGACACTTGGGATCAAAGTGCGGGTGGAACTTTAATGGAGCAAAAATTAATTGAATGGACCTGCAACGAAATCGGTTATTGTAAAAATTCAGACGGAATTTTTACGAGTGGTGGTTCTCAAAGTAACTTGATGGGAATGCTTTTGGCGAGAGATCATTATTCGATCAAACATTTTAATCATAACATTAAAAAAGACGGACTGCCAAAAAATGCGCATCGTTTCAGGATTTTTGTTTCGGAAGCAGCACATTTCAGCATTCAGAAAAGTGCTTCGATTTTAGGGTTGGGAGAACAGGCTGTTATTAAAATTAAAACCGACCGATCTTTTAAAATGAATAGTATTTTACTGGAAGATGCCATTCAAAAAGAAATTGAAAACGGAAATATTCCGATTGCAGTTGTTGCAACAGCAGGAACTACAGATTTCGGAAACATTGATCCTTTAAAAAACATTTCGGTGATTGCAAAAAAATACGGAATGTGGCTTCACGCAGACGCAGCTTATGGTTGCGGATTACTTTTAACCGAAAAATACCGCCATTTAATTAACGGAATTGAAGAAGCAGATTCTGTAACAGTCGATTATCACAAATCTTTCTTCCAGCCTGTAAGCAGCAGCGGATTTTTGGTGAAAGACAGAAATTACTTCAGTTTAATCACGCACTATGCAGATTATTTAAACCCGAAAGACCACGACGAAAATGAAATTCCGAATCAGGTAAATAAATCGATTCAGACGACAAGAAGATTTGATGCTTTAAAGCTCTGGTTCACCTTAAGAATCATCGGTAAAAAAGGTCTCGGAAATTATATTGAAAGAATAATCTCGACTGCAAAAGAAGCGGCAATTCTTCTGGAAAATGATCCGCATTTTGAATTATTAAACCGTTCTGATATTTCTGCTCTCGTTTTCCGCTATTCTGCAGATCCTTTCAAGACTTTTGATTTGAGCAGAATCAATGCCTACATCAAATCACAACTTTACAAAAACGGGAACGCGCTTGTCGCAGGAACAAAAGTCAACGGGCAGTTTTACTTAAAATTCACCATTCTAAATCCTTTAACAACTGTTGAAGATATCAAATCAATTTTAATCACAATAAAAAAATACGGAAATGAATACATTGAAGTTAACTAATCAACAATACGCAGAAAAAACAAATTACACCGCTCTCATCAACTGTTTTATGAGAGAGTTTACCAACTGGAGCCGTTATCTGGGAATCCCGAAATATGATATTGCCATTGCGAAAAGCATCAGAAAAACACCGACAAATCTTCATATCAGGATTGATTTTTCTTCCATAGGATGTGATGTTTATATTCCTGTAAATTATTTTTCTGAAACAGGAAGACATCTTTTTGATTTTCCGGTTTTAAGGAGAGTTTTGGAAACGGATGAAGTTTCTGAAGTTGATATTTACGGCTTTATGACGCTTATCGCAGAATATTCAAAACGAATTCATTCCGGTATCGATGCTTCTACTGTTTTGAAAAGACTGAATAACAGCATCGAAAATCTCACAACATATTTAGATTATTTGTCTGACAACAATAAGTCGGTGAATGATTTGGAAATGTCTTTCATTGAAGCTGAACAATCGCTTGTTTTAGGACATATTCTTCACCCTGTTCCAAAATCGAAACAAGGTTTTAATCAGGAAGATCTTTTAAAATATTCCCCGGAAACTTCAGGACAGTTTCAGCTATTTTATTTTTTAATTAATCCTGAAAATATTATTGAAAAAAATGCAGACGGAAAGCTTGTTTCCAAAGAATTGGGCGAAAAGATTTATCCGGCTTTAAATCCTGAACATAAAAAATTATGGGATGAGTTCCCGGATTACCAGATTGTTCCGATGCATCCTTGGGAAGCAGAATATTTATTGGTTCAGGAAGATGTTCAGATTATGCAGGAACAGGGAATTTTGTTTGCTTTAGGGCATTACGGAGAGTTTTTTACACCAACCTCATCCGTGAGAACGGTTTATAGCGAAAATAGCAAATGGATGTACAAATTTTCTCTTCATGTGAAAATTACCAACTCAGAACGAATCAATTTATACCCTGAACTTCATCGCGGTCATGACATCAGCAAATTGTTAAAAACCGATTGGGGAAAAAATTTACAAAACGATTATCCTGAGATCGATTTTATGGTAGATCCGGCTTTTATTGCAGTAAAATTTAATGATAAAGTAATTAACGGATTTAATATCAGCATCAGAAGAAATCCTTTTCAGGGAGAAGACAAAACTAAAAATGTAACGCTTTTGGCAGCTCTTTGTCAGGACGGAATTTTTGGTCAGCCTTCAAGACTGCAGAATATTATCATCAACACCGCCGGAAATCTCGATTTACCTGTTGAGCAAGTCGCTTTAGATTGGTTTACACAATATCTTCATATCTGTGTAAGACCGATCGTCGGGATTTTGAATACGTATGGATTAGCCTGCGAATTTCATCAGCAAAACGTCATGATTGAGCTTGATAAAAAAGGATTTCCTGCAAAAATTTATTTCAGAGACAATCAGGGATTTTTCTTCAGAGAAGGCAGAAAAGAACTGGTTTCTAATGCGCTTCCCGGAATTGCAGATGAAAGTCAGTCGATTATTGATGAAGAATCTTTGGCTCCGAAATACACGTACTATCTGGTAACCAATAATATTCTAGGGGTTGTAAATGCTTTAGGTTGCAATCAATTGGCAGATGAAAGAAAATTAATTAACCTGGTTTATAAATCATTTAAAGAACTTGAAAATGAAGACGAAACCGGATTGGTAGATTACATCATCAACAAAAGAAGCTGGTACACCAAAGGAAATTTAATCACAAGTTTGCAAAATATCAACGAAGCGGATGAAAACTTAGAATATCCTGCTGTTTTTTTGGATACCCCAAATCCTTTGAATAAATATTTCTTTTCCGATAAATTAATTAAGCCTAAAACTAAAGAAACCGTTTATTCGAGATATTTTGAAGAGGAAAACGTAAACATCAGCATTCGGCCTTTCGACATCGAAAAAGATTTTGAAATGGTTCACGAATGGTTCAATAGGGAACACGCAAAACCTTTTTGGAAAATGGATGGGCCAAAAAGAGACTTAGAACTTTGGTTCAGAACGATTCTTCCAAGTGATGAACAACACAGTTTTATCGGATATGTGAATGATGTTCCGCAGTTCAGTTTCGAACCTTACTGGTGCATGAGAGATATTGTGGGCGCTTATTACGACTCACTTCCGACAGATTATGGAACCCATTTTTTTGTTGCCGAAACGCAGAAAGATAAAAAGTTTTCTTTCCAATCATTTCAGGTGGCTTTAGATTATATTTTCATGCTTCCGGAAGTTGGAAAATGCATCGGTGAAGCGTCTGTAGATGCAGTTCCGACCGATAGAATCATTACAAGATTGGGTTACACTCGTGAAGGTGTTATAGAAATGCCACACAAAACCGCTTATCTTACTTTCTGTACCCGTGAAGGATATTGGGAAAAATGCCCTGAAAGTAGGCTGGACGCGAAAAGTATTTAATAATAATTTTTAGACAAATTAATAAAAGGCTTCGATTACGCTCAGCCTGACAACGTATAATAAGAGTTAGTATTAGCGAAGTCATCCTGAGCGAAGTCGAAGGATCTTAGTAAACCTTATAGGTTTGAATAAACAATTAAAATTTCAACCATTAAGATTTAATTTAAGGAGTTAAGGAATTTAAGTGAGATTCTTCATTTCGCTTTGCTCTATTCGGAATGACAGTTCGCATGTCATTTCAACGAAGGAGAAATCTCTTAATAATCTTAACTCCTTAAATTAAATCTTAATGGTTAAAATAATTCAAATTTCAAAAAACAAAACATTGGAAAACAATAAAATATACGATATCATCGGGATCGGAATTGGTCCTTTTAATCTGGGGTTGGCTGCTCTTTTAGAACCTGTAGAATCTATTGATTCTCTTTTTCTGGATCAGGCAGAAGGTTTTGATTGGCATCCCGGTTTGATGCTTGATAATGCTACACTTCAGGTTCCTTTTATGGCAGATTTGGTAACGATGGCAGATCCGAAAAGTAAATATTCTTTTTTAAATTTTTTAAAGGAAACCGACCGTTTATATAAATTTTTCATCAGAGAAAATTTTTTTATTTTAAGAAAAGAATACAATCTGTATTGTCAGTGGACAGCCAATCAATTATCGAATTGTCTTTTCGGAAAAAAGGTTGAGAATATTAGTTTTAATGAATCAGAAAAATTGTATATCATCGAAGTTTTAGATTTAAAAAACAATGATGTTAAAAAATATTATACTAAAAAACTGGCTTTAGGAACAGGAACTCAGCCAAAGTTACCTGAATTTATGGAAGGTAAAAATTATCCGAATGTTATTCATACTTCAGAATATTTGAATCACAAAGAAGAAATTTTAAATTCAAAATCGGTATCAATTATTGGTTCCGGACAAAGTGCAGCCGAGATTTTCCAGGATTTGCTTCCTGAAACCAATGAAAATTTGTTTATGAGCTGGTTTACTAGACCCGACCGTTTTTTCCCAATGGAATATTCAAAACTGACACTGGAATTGACCTCTCCGGAATATGTTGACCATTTTTATCAGATGCCTTCCAACCAGCGTAAAAATATATTGACAAAACAACATCCGCTTTATAAAGGAATTAATTTTGACCTCATCAATGATATTTTTGATGCGATGTACGAAATGAGTGTCGGAAATATTCCTTTACATGTAGCATTAAAACCAAGTTCTCAGCTTGATAATATTTCTCCTGAAGGAAATTCTTATGTTTTGAATTTTACTCATGTTCAGGATCAAGCAACTTTTACCCACACTTCAGATTACGTGATTTTGGCAACAGGATATTCCTATTACGAACCGAAATTTTTGAAAGGAATTGAAAATAAAATTCAAAGAAACGAAGATGGTTTATTTGATGTAAGCCGGCATTACACTATTGACAGCGAAGAAAATCTTTTTGTACAAAATGCGGAACTTCACAGCCACGGTTTCGTCACTCCGGATTTGGGAATGGGAGCTTACAGAAATGCAATTATCATCAATTCTATCGCCGGAAAAGAAGTTTATAAAGTTGAAAAACGTATTGCCTTTCAACAATTCAATACCTCAAAAGAATGGATCGCAAAACATTCATCTTAAAAGGTGATTTAAAAAAGGTGATGTGGGAAACTTCATGGCCCGCCGTTGCTGCGATTGTTTTATACGGAATCAATAATTTCCTGGACGCTATTTTTGTAGGATATTTAATTAATACGAAAGCTCTTGCTGCAGTAGGAATGGCTTATCCGTTGTCTCAAATCGTTTTGGGATTTGGAAGATTGGTAGGAATTGGCGCAGGTGCAGCGGTAAGTATTTGGATTGGTGAAAACAGACAGGATAAATTATACAAACTCTTCGGAAGCTTCAATTTTTTGTGCATTTTTTTCTCTGTAGTCTGTATGGTTCCTGCCTATATTTTTGCATACGAACTGATGGCAATGATGGGTGCAAAAGGAGAACTTCAAACTATTGCAGTTGAATATTTCCGGGTTACTTTGATCGGAACCATTTTCTGGATTTATGGTTTAGCTTTAAATATGCTGATTCGTGCAGAAGGAAAAATGAAAACCGCCGCAATGATGATTGCCGCAGGTTTAATAATCGATATTATTTTAAAACCAATTTTTATTTCGACTTTCGGAATGGGCGTTTCCGGCGCAGCTTGGGCAACCAATTGCGGAATGCTGATCTATTCTTTACTCGGATCTTATTATTATGCTAAAGGAAAAAGTTCTTTTAAGACCAATTGGAGATCGGTTTCTTATCATCCTGAAATTGGAAAAAGAATTTTAAAATTAGGGCTTCCGGAAATGATCTTATCCGTAATGGGAGTTGTGCAGAGTATTATTATTTTTAATGCGATCGCTTCTTACGGAACGGAAGACGACATTTCTTTTTTCACCGTTTTAAATCGGTTTTTCCTATTTTTACTAACTCCTTTATTTGGATTGATGCGAGGTTTACAACCTGTTGTCGGAATCAATTTCGGAGCCGGACAATTTGAAAGAGCAAGACAATTTTTTAAAAACTATATTTTAGCAGGAGTTGCGATACTTTCGCCTTTCTTTTTGATGGCAATGATTTTTCCGGAACAATTGATCGGATTAATGCTTCCGGGATATACGGTAAACACAAGTCAGATTCAGGATTTCAGATTATTTTTCTCTGTACTTCCTTTATTACCGATCACTGTTTTGGCACTGTCCTATTATCCTGCAGTAAACGATAGCAAAAAAGCGAGTTTCCTTGTTTTTTTGCGGCAACTGATTCTTTATATTCCGTTAATGCTTATTCTTCCACATTACTTCGGAGTGAAAAGTATTTATTGGGGAAGTGCTTTGATAGAGGTAATCGTGGGTGTTACTACTTTTATTATATTAAGGAAGGGTGTTGTTAAAACGAAGATTCAGTTTACATAAAAAGCAGGGCAGAATTCTACGAATTCTGCCCTGCTTTTTTTATTGATATTATTATATTGTTGATAGGATTTTATCCTATCCTTTGTTAAGTCGTCCCTTCGGGACTCCCAGATTAACAATTATTTTTTTCCTTCTCTTCTCTGTGCGTCAAGAACTGCAACAGTAGCAAGGTTTACAATCTCATCAACACTTGAACGCATCTGTAAAACATGAACCGGTTGTTTAAGACCCATCAAGATTGGTCCGATTACCTGTGCAACCTTCATTCCTCTGATGATCTTGTATGATAAGTTTGCAGATTCAAGATTCGGGAAGATAAATGTATTTGCAGGAGTAGTTCCTAATTTTGAGAATTGATAATCGCTTAAATGATCAGAATTCATTGCAAAATCCGGCTGAATTTCTCCATCTACAATCATTTTCGGGAATTTCTCATGAAGAATGCTTACTGCTTTTGAAACTTTTTTAGAAGTATCAGAAATTGCTGCAAAATTTTCGAATCCTAACATTGCAATTCTTGGTTCGATCGCAAAAGATTTCACAGTGTGCTCTGCCATTTTAGCAATATTCACCAAATCTTCAGCTGTAGGATTTTGATTAATGGAAGTATCTGCAAAGAAAATAGGTTTCTTTTCAGACAAGATCATCATCATTGCCGCTACTTTATCGACGCCTTTATCTTTTTCTATTACTTCTAAAACAGGTCTTAAAGTTGAAACATAGTTTTTAGAAAAACCAATAATCAAACCATCTGTGTCACCATGCTTCAACATTAAAGGACCAAAATAATCTCTCTGGCGAACATATCTTTTTGCCTTGTACTCGTTCATCCCTTTTCTCTGACGAAGCTTCCAAAGAGTTTCTCTGTATTTTTTTCTGTTTTCTTTCTGATCGTCATCACTAGGATCGATAATCGGAACATCAATGTTGATTCCGAAACGTTCCATTTGTTCTTTCACATATTTTTTGTCCCCTAAAAGAATAGGATGTGCAATTCCTTCTTCATATAAAATCTGTGCAGCTTTCAGAACATTATATTCTTCAGCATTTCCTAAAGTAATTCTTTTCGGATTTGCTTTTGCGCGGTTTTGCATCATTCTCACCAGCTTTTCATCTCTTCCCATTCTGTCGAGAAGCTGGTTTTCGTATTCGTCGAAATCGGCAATTGTTTTTCTGGCAATACCACTTTCAATAGCTGCTTTTGCTACTGCACTTGAAACTTTGGTAATTAATCTGTTATCGAATGGTTTCGGAATAAAATATTCTCTTCCAAACTGTAAATTCTTAACGTTATATGCCAAGATTACTGCTTCAGGAACTGGTTCTTTAGCCAAATCTGCAATTGCGTGAACGGCAGCCAATTTCATTTCTTCATTAATTCCTTTCGCCTGAACATCTAATGCACCACGGAAAATATACGGGAAACCAAGAACATTATTTACCTGATTAGGATAATCACTTCTTCCGGTTGCCATGATTACATCTTTTCTTGTTTCTACAGCAAGATCGTAAGCAATTTCAGGATCCGGATTGGCCAAAGCGAAAACGATCGGATTTTCGTTCATACTTAAAAGCATTTCAGGACTCATTACATTTCCTTTAGATAAACCAATGAAAACGTCTGAACCTTTTACGGCATCTTCTAAAGTTTCAATATCTGTCTGAGCGATGAAATCTAATTTTTCCGGGGTAAGGTTTTCTCTTTTATGATTGATCACACCTTTCCTTTAAACGTTGATGTCTGCAAAGATCTTAAACAAAAGACCTTTTCCTTCCATTACCGGTTTTGAAGCTTCAGCTCCGATGTCTCCCAAACCAAGAACTGCCGTTCCGTTTGAAATAACCGCCACCAAATTTCCTTTTCCTGTGTAGTCATAAACTGTTTCAGGGTTTTTCTCTATTTCCAGACAAGGAATAGCCACTCCCGGAGAATAAGCCAAAGACAAATCTCTCTGCGATGAATGGGGCTTTGAAGGAATTACCTCTATCTTTCCTTTGGGTTCTGCTTTATGATAATCTAACGCTGCCTGACTAAAGTTTTTTTCGTCGCGGTGAGTTTTACTTGACATATAATTTTAGGTTTTTTAAAGTATGTATTTAATGTGGTAATCAACCAAGCTTTCAATTGGTTTCTGCACGATGTGTCCCACATTCAAATTGAGTTCTGACGCTGCAGAACGTAAAATATTTTCGTAATAATAAGCAATTGAGCCGATAAAATTGATCTCGGCATCATGAGATTCTTCGTAAGGAAGAACCTGATAATCGAAGAAGTTTTTCATTTCTTCTAAAACCATTTCCTGGAAATAGGGATGATCTTTTCTTTCGACCACAAATTTATTGAAATTGGCTAAATATGCATTGGGTCTGGTTGTGTGATACATATTTTTTAACGCTTCATCTATCGTTAAGCCATAAGTTTCTTTAAACTCAAGATGGAGATCCTGAGGAAGTTTCTGCATAAAAAATCTGCGCACCAACTGTTTTCCGATGGCGCTTCCGCTTCCTTCGTCACCCATAAGATAACCTAATGAAGGAAGTTTTATCTTTAAATTTTCTCCGTCAAAATAACATGAGTTTGATCCTGTTCCTAAAATACATACAATCGTGGGTTTTCCGCTATACGCTGCATAAGCTGCTGCATACAAATCTTCTTTTACCATAATCTCTGCATTGGTAAAAACCTTTCCTGCTTCTTCCTGTATTGTTTCGCAATTTTGTTTTACGCCGCAACCAGAACCGTAGAAAAAGATCTTCCTGATTGAATTTTTAACAGATACCAAGCTGTTATTTTTTTCAATTTCGGGTACAATAAGCTCTTTGCTGATAAAATTGGGGTTGAAACCAATGGTTTCGGTCTTTAGGAAAACGTTTTTGAAGTCATCCAAGATTACCCAGTCAGATTTAGTAGAACCACTATCAACAATAGCAACCATATTTCTAATTTTAAAGGGCTAAATTATGAATTTATCTTTAATTAGACCTTAAAAACAGAAACAGATGCTTTCATTTATGATTAAGTTCAGTTTTTGATTTCGCTTTTATTTTGGTTAAACTGTATCAACCAGTCTTCTATTTCTTCTTCAAGATAATTGGTCTGCATCAGCATTGCATTGATAAAATCGTCCGGTACAGGATCACCTTTTGAATTCTCAAGATTCCAAAGGTCGTCTGACATATTTTCGTACTCTGAGTACACCCTTTTGAAGCGGGTGTTTTCTTTTTCTAAAGCTTCGATATTTTTCTGCTGAAGCTGAAATTTTCTGTATTTGTTTTGAGATTTCATACAAATATTTTGGTTAGTTTGGTTTATAAAACTTGTGCAGATACTTCTCATCGTGCATTACAAGATAGAAAGACCATCAACAGAAAAAGTTGAAAATGAGTTTTTTATCAGGTACAGTTTCCTTCGTTCTGAAAATTAAATTTAGAAATAATTTTTACATGAAAAAAAAATTTAACAACTTTTTTCACTGTTTAACATATAGTTATAAATTTGCGTATTAATAAAATAGATGAAAGCATTACTACTACGCCAAAAACAAGTATTATTATTTATCGTAGCCGGCGGACTGAGTGCGGTTGTGGAAATCGGGAGCTTTAAAATCTTCAGCACCTACCTTCCGCAAGTAATTTCTCAGGAACAGAATTTTCACGGAATACATTACCCGTTAAGTAATATTTTATCGACAAGCTGCGGAATTTTATTTAATTATTTTCTAAGCATCTGGTTTGTTTTTGAACGTGGAAAGCACTCTAAACAAAAAGAGTTTCTCTATTTTATGGTTGTATCGTTTATTTCAACGATTTTAAGCTTAAGTTTCTTCCAGATCTTTTACAGTTTTATATTTAAAGATAATATTGATTTAATTTTTTATACCTTGAGTCCGGAAATGATCAGTAAGATTGCTGCAATTTTATTGGTTTCCATTCTTAATTATTCTGTAAAGAAAAAAGTAATATTTAACGGTTGATTTGTGACTACAATTTTAAATTATCTCTGGAGATTCTGGCTGCTGATACTGGCATTTTTTCTGACTATTATTCTGGGAATACCGGTCTATATCTTATCTTTAAAGAAAAGCACCTTCAAATATGCGCATGGTTTTATAAGAATCTGGTGTTACGGAATGTTTTTCGGAATGGGTTTAAGATATGAGCTCATTAATCTTACCGATAAAAAGATCGATAAAAACACGCAATACGTTATTATTTCAAACCACACCTCGATCATGGATATTATGCTTCCCTGCATTTTGTTCCCCGATCACCAGCTTTGCTATGTCGGTAAAAAAGAATTGGTAAAAATTCCGATTTTCGGAACGATTTATAAAAGAATTTGCGTAATGGTAGACCGAAGCAGCGCCAGAAGCCGCGCCGATGTTTACAGAAGATGTGCCGAAAAAATGGAAGAAGGCAACAGCATTGTAATTTTCCCGGAAGGCGGAGTTCCCGATGACACTTCTATTATTTTGGATGATTTTAAAGATGGTGCATTTACACTTTCATCAAAACATCACTCTCCTATTGCCGTTTTTACTTTTATCGGTTTGAAGGAAATGTTTCCGTTTGATAATTCTAAAGGCTATCCCGGGAAAGTAAAAGTCTATTTCAACGATATTTTAGAACCGACCAATACTCCGAAAGATTTAAAACTGTCTGCTTTTGAGACAATAAAAAAAACATTAACAGAACGCAGTTAATCACATAAAAAATATATATTTGTTATTAAGAATTTATTTTTAACAAATATGYCAAAGACTACTACTCAACCTACCAATTACCCTGCACTTTATACACTGATTTTAGTGTTTTTCTTCTGGGGTTTTATTGCAGCAGGAAACAGCATTTTTATTCCTTTCTGTAAAAATTATTTTTCACTCGATCAGTTCCAGTCGCAGCTTATCGATTTTGCTTTTTACACGGCTTACTTTTTGGGAGCATTATTGCTTTTCATCTTCAGCACGATTAAAGGTATCGACATCATAGGAAAATGGGGCTACAAAAAAAGTATCGTTTACGGCCTTCTCCTTTCCGCGATCGGAGCTGCCATTATGATACTTGCGGTGAAAGCAAATGTTTATTACGGAATGCTGATCGGATTATTTGTTGTAGCGCTGGGTTTCTCTATTCAGCAGACTGCAGCAAACCCTTTTGCCGTTTTGCTGGGAGATCCTAAAACCGGAACCAGCCGACAAAACCTTGCAGGCGGAGTAAACTCTTTTGGTACATCAATCGGTCCAATCATCGTTGGTCTGGCTCTTTTCGGAACTACTGCAACGGTTGATGACGATCAGATTAAACATTTAGCTTTAGACAAAGTAATTTTATTATATACTGCTGTTGGAGCGTTATTTTTAATTGCTGCCGGAGTTTTTCATTTTTCTAAAAGACTGCCTGCAGGAATTTCTACAGAACCCATGGAAAAAGCAGGAAAAGCAAGAAAAAACCTGATTGCAATGACGGTTTTGGTAATCCTTTGCTTCATTCCTGTATTTGCGAGTTATAATTCTGATGCTGCTAAAAAGATCGAAGTTTTAGGTAATGAAATAACGGTTTTAGACAACAATATAAAAACTGAAACCGACGCTGCAACAATAGCAACTATTCAGCAAAATATTGACACTAAAAAAGCTGAATTACAGGAAGTAAAACATCCTTTGGAAAAAACAAGAATGTACTATTTAGGTGGTGCTTTGTTAGCTGTAATTCTTTGTCTTGTTTATGCAAATACAAGCTCTAAGAAAAATCCTGAAGGATGGGGAGCCATGAAATACCCGCAACTTGTTTTGGGAATGCTTGCCATTCTTTCTTATGTAGGTGTAGAAGTAGCCATCGGAAGTAATCTGGGTGAACTTTTAAGCTTGCCTGAATTCGGAGGACACCAGTCTTCAGATTTGGCGCCTTACATCTCGATGTATTGGGGAAGCTTAATGATCGGAAGATGGGCCGGTGCAATTACCGTTTTCAATCTTAATAAACAACAACAGATGATTGCAACGATTATAGTTCCGTTTGTGGCTTTCTTAGTGATTATAGGAATTAATGTAATTGCGCAGAAAGATATGTCTAATCTTTATTATTATGCAATCTGCATCGTTATTCAGGTAATTTTATTTTTGGTGAGTAAAAACAAACCGGCTTTAACGCTTATTATCTTCGGTTTATTTGGAGTTATTGCTATGATTGTAGGTTTAATGTCGACAGGAAACTTTGCTATTTATGCATTCTTGTCAGGAGGTCTTGCATGCAGCATTATGTGGCCGTCGATTTTTACTCTGGCGATCACAGGATTAGGAAAATATACTGCTCAAGGTTCTGCATTTTTGGTAATGATGATCTTGGGAGGCGGAATTATCCCTCCATTACAGGGAAAACTTTCTGATATTATCGGAATCCACAGCTCTTATATTATCCCGGTACTTTGCTTTGCTTATATTACCCTATTTGCTTATCTTGCAAAGAAGACCTTAAGCAAACAAGGGATTGATGTTGACGTTTTAGAATCTGAAGGTGCACATTAATACTACAAAAACATATAAAAAAAAGGGATTTTGGGCGGGTATTTTACTTGCCCAATTTCTTTTGTTCTATACCTTTTCAAAACTGAAATTTGCCGTTTCGTTTTTTGAAAATTTATTTGAATTTCAGAAAAAAATCCATCAGATCTTATTTGCATGGATTCCTTTTTCTTTTGGAGACTTGCTGTATATTTTATTGGGAATTTTATTGATTTATTTAATCATTAAACTTTTTAAAAAGAAAACCAGAAATAATGCTTTGCTTAAAATATTGGTTGTTTTAAATATTGCTTATTTTATTTATCAGGTATTTTGGGGAATGCTTTATTTCCAGACTCCAATCGTTGCAAAGCTTCCAAAAACTGAAGTTACATTAGAACGAAGAAAAGCATTGGCTTTAGAATATCTTGAAAAATCGAAGGCAACCAGAAAACTCGTTGCTGAAGATAAGAACGGAGTTTTTGTAATTACCGATTTAAACGCAATTCAAAAAGAAATTCTTTACCGTCAAAAAACATTTCCAGTTTTTATCAGTCAAAAAAAGAACAGCGAAAGCAATTCATTTAAACCCAGCTTATTTGGAAAAACAATGAGCTTTACAGGCATTTTGGGATATTACAATCCTTTTACTGCAGAAGCCCAGTTCAATGCTGAACTTCCTTCTTCTTATCTTCCATTTACCCTTTCGCATGAAAGTTCTCATCAATTGGGATTTGCCAGAGAGCAGGAAGCTAATTTTATTGGATACCTTATTGGTGTAGACTCAAAAAACCCTGAACTACGATACAGTACAGAATATTTCACATTGAAAAGCTTATTAAATTCTATCGTTAATGAAGATGAAAAGTTTGTAAAAACAGCTCTTGAAAATTATTCTGAAGGAATGAAGCGGGACCGATTATATGAAAAGAAATTTGTGGCAGAACATCGGGGATACCTTAATGACTTTTTCGGATTTACCAATAATCTTTTTCTTAAAAGTAATCAGCAGGAAGGTGCAGTTACCTATTCTTATTTCATCGATCTTCTTGTGCGTTACAAAAGTTTGCATACTTCATAAAAAAAGAATCGTATCAGGCGATACGATTCTAAAAACACAAATGATGAAAAAAAATTTATTACCTTGACTTGTTCCCTCATTCAAGGCACTGTAAAAGTACGACATTTTTTTAAAATTCAAAATTTACCCCTGCTTTTTATTCAATTTTTATGAAAATTTTATGATTTTATTTTTTCAGATTTTATTTTATCTCTTTATTATGATTTAAATATATGTCTTGTACAATCGGTTACAAAAGTAATTTTAGTGAAAAATTTTTATTGAAATTGATAATAATTAAAAAGCAAGTAAATAATATTAAGCTTAAAATTTTAACTATTTTTCACATAATTCTACTCTTAAAGCATCAAATTTGCATTGTAAAAATCATAATTGATTTCAATTTTCAGACATTTATGCTTCAAAAAGAAACATAAATTATCAATAGGCAATAATTTTGAATAAAATTTATGCAAATTTAAACTTAGAGAAAGATTAAGTAAAATGTTTCCACCTAATAAGATTTACTAAAAATCAGGTATAAAAAAAGACCTAAAAAAATTTTAGGTCTAATGGAATATGGTTTAATAATATTAATTTTTAATAACCGGCTGAAGCCTCTTACTAAATTTTGTAAATCATTAATAATTACAGTTACCAGTTTCTTTCTATTTTTACTTTTATTTACTTTTTTAAGAATTTCATTGCTTTTTCCTGACCTTTAAGCTTCAGAATGTACTGACCTTTTACAAGCTCATGAACTGCGATTTCTCCTTTCTGCATTTCTCCTGATTTCACCAACTGACCTGCTGCGTTATAAATTACAAAATGAGAATCATCTGCTCCATCAACATGAATGAAATCTGTAGCAGGATTTGGATATAATGTAATGTCTTTTGTTTTTACAATATCATTTGTTCCTAAGTTTGAAGCAGGAAGAATCAGATTTTGCGCATAAATATCTGCATTAACAGCAGGATCAGCACTTCTCTTCTCCTTAAAAACAATTACTGCCTGATTATTAATCGGTTTTAAAACATTTACATGCGTTTTATCTCCGTTGAAAGTAGCCATTGGAATATATTGCTGTGACCATGTAAAATCGCCATTAGCATCCAACAAAACAGCATTTAAGCTATAAAGCAAAAGACCTTGTGTAATTTTCCTCTGTACTACAAAATAGGGATTATTATTTACCAAATGCAAGTTACCTGCACTGCTCATGGTATTATTTGATATTGGAAATACTTGTTTTGCATTGTCAGTAAGAAGTCTGTTACCGGTATTTTTATCAAACTTTTGAATATATTCTCCTGTTTGTCCCTGACCGCTTGATGTATATTCAGAAATTGCCCAAATAACCTGCGATCCCGGAGCAAATGCAATTTTCATATTTTTTTCAAAGTTGGTTTGGTTAGTATCAAAATCCTTTCCGAATACTCCCCAAGGTAGGCTACCGTCAGAATTAATTCTTTGCAAATAAGAATCGAACCTGTTATTTTCACCACTGCTGTAGCCATAATATACTACATCTCCGTCTACTACACCAGAATATTTAGTATTATAAAATGTAGGTTTTGTAGAAATTTGCTTTGCTCCATCACTCCAGATAAGATTTCCATTGAAGTCTATTTTTTGAGCAAACAAATAGCTGGTGGTACCGAAACCGATTCTTTTATGGAAAATAATTTCAATTTCATTATTCGGAAGCTCAAAAAAATCAGCAGGAGCCGTTTTATTGGCAGCAACATCAGAGACAATATTAACAGGATTAGCCCAAACCGGCTGACCTGCAGCATTATATCTCTGAACTTTCATATACGTCTGAGGATTATCAGGCATCTGTCCTACAATAATATCGCCATTTGACAACGGTAAAACTGTCGGAATAAATCCGTCACCTACATTTATCCCATTTGGCCATACGGATGTACCTTGAGGTGTAACTTTAAAAACATTTACAGGATTACCCGTTCCCGTACCTGTCACAGCAATATACAGGTTATCGGAAGAGTCTATTGCCGTTCCTTCAGCAACAGAAAAGGTTGACATTGGAAGCTGGTTAGTAAGCAATAAACCATCTGTTCCTAACTGGCTAATACCATTCTGATCTAAAATCTGAACTCTTAATTCATAATTTGTAGGAGCAGCTACCTGCTTCCAAAAACAAACATATGTTTTCCCGTCACTCGTAGTTCTTGAAAATTGACCACCATCTCCGGGACTAGTTACTAATAAATTTTGATCGGTGTTTGGATTCCATTGCGCATGCAATGCAGAAATTACAAACCCGGTGAATAATAATGTAATTAATTTTTTCATATCTCTATAATTATATTTGTCATAAACGAAGTAAAAAAGTATTTTTGATAATACAACTTAAAAGCATCACCTAATTACCACCTATCAATTAAGTAAATAACACATATTCACCACATATTAAAATTTAAACAATTGATGTACAATAGATTAAAATTAATTTAAGTATTTAGATAAGTCTTCTTTTGTATTGGCAAGATTTAATTTTTCCGAAGTCTTGTACGTGAATTTTCTAAGGTTTTAAGAGTAAAGCTTAATAAATTTGAAATTTCTTTAATCGAAAATCTAAGCTTTAGCATTGCCGCCAATCTTTTATCATAGTTAGTAAGATTTGTTCTAAATGTTTATAGAAGGGTTTTATAAATCTGAAAAAATTATTCAAAATCTTTTCGTGTATTTGGCTTTACAGTTCAGCTTTTATTCTTTCTACATTTACAGCTTTTTCTTCAATATTCATAAGATCCCCATTTTGAATAGGCACTGACAGAATTTTTGCAATCTTTATTTAGTTCATATGCTTTTATAAAGATTATTAAAGTATCTAATACTACCAAAGGTTACAGAATTTTTGTTGAAAAATTCTGTGTTCACTTAGCATAAAACAAAGCTTCAGAAGACTCTTTTTCTTTAATAAAACTTGGCAAGATWATAATTGGCWTTATAGTTTGCTTCCATATCTTCAACCTTATTCTGTTCCAAAWTATTTTTKGATTYAAGCAAATATTTTTCTKCCTGGRCAAATTCTTTWTTGCTAAAGAAAAGCTTACCCAGATTGRATAGTAAAAAGCTTTTAAAACMGRATTATTATAGTCTTTAAAATCGCATGGYTTCGTTRAAAAYAGTATTGYGAMGAATCATATTTGGATAAAGYAAAATAGRCATTTAATGTTTATTCCGCACTGAGCTTACTAAAAAATTGCGAAAAAAAAAAGACCTAAAAAAATTTTAGGTCTAATGGAATATGGTTTAATAATATTAATTTTCAATAACCAGCTGAAAGCCTCTTATTAAAATTTTGTAAATCATTAATAATTACAGTCACCAATTTCTTTCTATTTTTACTTTTATTTACTTTTTTAAGAATTTCATTGCTTTTTCCTGACCGTTTATTTTCAGAATGTACTGACCTTTTACCAGATCATGTACCGCAATTTCTCCCTTCTGCATTTTTCCGGATTTCACCAACTGACCAGCTGCATTATAAATTACAAAATCAGAATCATCTACTCCGCTTACATGTATAAAATCTGTAGCAGGATTTGGATATAATGTAATGTTTTTTGTTTTTACAATATCACGAGTACCTAATGATGTGGCTGGAAGTACAAGACTTTGCGCATAAACAAACGGATTAGCAAGTTGAACAGCTGTTTTTTCTTCTTTAAATACAATTACACTTCTATTATTGATAGGCTTCAAAACATTAATATAGCTTTTAGGTCTATTCAAAGTAGCCATAGGAATGTACTGTTGAGGCCATGCAAAGTCACCATTATCATCCAACAAAACAGCATTTAAAGAAGTTGTGATAGGCGAAGCTCCATTTATTTTTTCTACTACAAAGTAAGGTTTTCCATCTACTAACTGCAGGTTATCTGCATGCATCATCATATCAGTAGACAGAGGAAAAACTTGTTTTGCATTATCAGTAAATAGTCTATTACCAGTATCTTTGTCAAACTTTTGTACATATTCGCCTCCACTCCCCTGTGAACTTCCGGTGTAATTTGCAATTGCCCATATATGTTGAGAACCCGGCTGAAAAGCCACTTTCATATTTTTTTCAAAGTTGGTTTGGTTAATATCAAAATCTTTTCCATTTACTCCCCAAGGTATACTACCATCTGGGTTTATTCTTTGTAAATATGAATCGAAACGATTGTTTTGCCCGCTAGTATAACCATAATACACATTGTTACCATCAGCAAAACCTGAAAATAAAGCATTGGAAGCGGTGGTCTGAGTAGAAATCTGCTTAGCGCCGTCTGCCCATTGTATATTTCCGTTTGCATCTAGTTTTTGAGCAAAAAGATGGCTTAATGTAGCAGTTAGCTTCTTGTGAAAAATAACTTCAATCTCATTATTAGCCAGCTCATAAATATTGGCAGGTTCTGTCTTTTTGGTGGCATCATCAGATACAATACTCACAGGATTTGCCCATACCGGTTGACCTGCAGGATTGTATCTCTGTACAACCATATGTGACTGGGTTGTTGGAGCATATCCTATTGCAATATCACCATTTGCCAAAGGGCAAATATCAGATACATAGCCTTGTCCCGCATTAATCCCATCTGGCCATACTGAGGTACCTTGGGAATTAATTTTAAAAAGACGTACAGGAATGCCTGTTCCTGTTCCGCTAACTGATACGTAGACGTTATTTGCTGAATCAACCGCTGTTTTCCAATTTCCTGTAAAAGTACTCATCGGAATTGTATTGCTTAGCAACATTCCATCTGTTCCTAACTGCTTGTTACCATTCTGATCTAAAATCTGAAGCCATAGTTCAAAATTTGCAGGTGCCGGAACTTGCTTCATGTATAAAATAAATGTTTTACCATCATTAGTTGTGGTGGAGAACGAAGCGCCATTTCCGGGATTCGCAATAAATAAATTTTGATCTGTATTAGGATTCCACTGTGCATGTGCTGCAGAAATCATGAGACCCGTACATAATAATGTAATTAATTTTTTCATATCTCTCTATTATTTTTCTCTTAAACAAAGGAATAAAGTATTTTGAAAATACAATTAAAAAACATTACATAGTTACCACCTAAAATTAAAAATCGGACACATACTCACCACATATCAAAGCTTAAGTCTCTGAATTACAGTTAATTAAAATTCATCCAGATATTTAGATAAATCTTCTTTTGTATTGGTAAGATCTAATTTTTTCCGAAGTCTTGTACGTGAATTTTCTATGGTTTTAGGAGTCACATTTAATAAATTCGAAATTTCTTTAGTTGATAATCTCAGTTTTAACATTGCCGCCAATCTTTTATCATAATTGGTAAGATTAGGATGTTTTAGTTCTAAATTCTTATAGAAAGATTCATGAATCTGTAAAAAATGATATTCAAAATCTTCCCAGGTATTTGGTTTTACACTTATTTTAATTTCATTAATGATTTCTGAAATCTCTTCCGCATGCTGGTATTTTATTTTCAGTGTATTTACCTTTTCTAAAATTGATTTAAAGATTGAATCGACTTTTTGCTGCTCCATCGATTGATATACCAATAGTTTTTCTTTCATATGGTTATCAAACTCCAATTCTTTTTCTCTTGCTTCCACGAGTTTTTTCTCAAGATTCAAAGCTTCGTTTTTATTTCTGTAGTTTATTGTATACAAAATACTGATCACCACGATCAGCAGAAAAACAATCAGTATTACAATATAAATTAAATTTCTTTTTTCCTGCTTAAGGCTGCTCAGCTTCTGTTTTAGCTCATATTCATGTTCAGCTTTTATTCTTTCAACATTTACAGCTTTTTCTTCAATATTCATAAGATCCCTTATAGAATCATATTTTGAATAGGCAATGACAGAATTTTTATAATCGCCATTTAGTTCATATGCTTTATAAAGATTATTAAAGTACCTAATACTGCTGAAGGTTACAGAATTTTTGTTGAAAAAATTCCCTGTTCGCTTAGCATAAAACAAAGCTTCAGAAGGCTGTTTTTGTTCAATATAAAACTTGGCAAGATTATAATTGGCATTATAGTTTGCTTCCATATCTTGCTTTGGTGCAGTATTCTAATGCTTCGTCAAAATGATTGATATCAATATAAATCTGGGTGGTTTTAAGATAAAAATCTCCCATATCTTGATCGGGAGCAAGCTTCTTAGCTTTTTGGATATACAAATCAACTTTTCCTCCATCTTTATATTTAGTGGTATTGGCAGAATCTAGGTAAACTGCATAAGGCTTTCTATTTTGCGCATTGCAAAAATTGAGAAGGCTAAAAAAAATAAAACCAAAAAATAACTTTCTTTTCATCATTTAATATAAAAAATATCCCCAATCACTACTTAAACTTCTAATTATCATCTAAATTTATAAAATATTTTTTAATCGGGAGTATAAATTAATTGCTAAAATAAATTAACTCCTTATAGACTGTTTTTTATAACTTATATAAAAATAGAAGAATCTAAATTTAAAGAATACAATTTAAGAATCTGTGAGGGTTGAATGTAAAAATTATTCTGAATATTTTGCACAAAAAAACCGCAATCATCGATAATCAATGTATTGCGGTTTAATATTGTAGCGAAGACGGGAATTGAACCCGTGACCTCAGGGTTATGAATCCTGCGCTCTAACCAACTGAGCTACCTCGCCGTTTTGGTGGTGCAAATATAGAAAATATTTACTAACCTCCAAAATTATTTTAGCTTAAAATATTCTAAAACATCACCAACATGACTGGGCTTGCTGATAATCTTATTGTTAGCATCCAAAATAAAATACGTAGGTGTTGCATGAATATTATAAATTTCTGCAAAAGAGCTGTTCCATCCTCTTAATTCCGAATCATTGATCCAAGGGAAAGCCGCAATTTTAGTGGTATAAGCATTTTTATCAGTATCTAAAGACATCCCGATAACCTGGATATTTTTTGCCTGCAAATCTTTGTATTTAGTTAAAAGCTGTGGCAATTCATTTTCGCAATGCGAGCAGGTTGAAGACCAAAAAACGATCACTTTTTTATCAGCCTTTACATCAGCAATTGTCTTAGCAGTAGTGTTTACCGGAGAATGAAATTTATAAACRGGAAAAGTAGCACCAATGTCGGTTGCAGCATTAGATTTTATGGTAGATGCCAAACGATCATTTATAGTACATTTTAAACCTTTTGCAAGGGTGAGATATTTAGTTTTAAAATCACTCATGTCATACACATCAAAGATATCAATCAGTTCCGAAAGCACGGTTTGCCCTCTCGGTGTTTCAACATTTAATCTATTAATCAAGGTATCTACAGAAGTAGTAACATTAGTATTTCCTCCTACATTAAGATAAGATACTAAAATAGGACGTAAAAGAGATGAACTCTCCAACATATCGTTTGATTTATCGATAAAATTGACGATATCTTCCTGAGTAATCTTGTTTGCAGGATTATTGGAAAGGAATTTATTATAATTCGTATGATAATAATATACAAACGGATGTTTAGCCTGATCTATATTGCTTGTTCCGGACAACCTCCCCATCTCACTGATTAATGCTTTCCCAAATTCCGTATTATCTTTATAATATTCTTTAATCTGAACTAAAGCGGGAAGAATGATTTCTTTTTTCTGAGATGACTCCTGAATAGAATTCATCAGCTCATTCGACTCATCCTGATAAATTATATTCTTTATTTTATTTGCTTTTGTTTCAAGCTGAATGCTGATATTTTTATTTTCCGAGATAAAACTTACAGTATTATTGGTATTTGGAAAATATACTTTCATCATACCGGAATAACTTTTAGGATATTTAAAAACCCAAACATTTCCTTTACTTTTTTCTTTGGTGACGATAATATCCTTCGAACCATTCAATGTGTACAAAATAGCTTCTTGCTCATTAAAATCTGGTTGCGACTGAATATTTACAGAAAACTGCGCTTTAATAGAAAATGCCAACAGCATTCCCGACAATAGAAGTATCTTTTTCATAATGTAAAAATAAAAAAACTCTCCGAGTAATCAGAGAGTTTCAAATATTTTAATACAATTTTTATATTTTTTGAGTTTTATATTTTTTTGCAAAATAAGCAATTCCAAGAATTGCAACAATCGCTAATACATAAACGTACATATCAATTGGGGAAGTAGGTCTTTCACAAGGGGGAAAACCAGGAATATCACATGGAGCACCAGGTGTATCTTGAGCCTTCATAATACTAACAGCCAATACAGAAAGTAACAAAAGTATTTTTTTATTAAAAAATCTCATCATGCTGTTTGTTTTATTTAATTAATATTTTGGTGTTTACAGTATTGCCGTCGTTACCCACAACTTTTACAATATAAGCAGCTTTTATTGATGAATCCAGTTTAATTACATAATCACCATCTGTTTTCACCGATTTTTCTGAAACAACCAGCTTTCCACTTGCATCAAAAACTTCAACCGAAGCAGATTTCCAAGCCGGGTCAAACCTAACAATGTAGTTTTTGATACTTGGGTTGTAAACAACTAATGTTCTAGATTCAGGTTTAACTTCGTTGGTATTTAGTGTTCCATTATTCTGAGGCGCACCATAATAAAGACCGTAGCTAGAATTTGTTACAGGAATGACATCGCCTTGTTTAATCTGCACAGCTTGCCCATTTGCAACCGTGTAATAAAAACCAGTACCTCCGGATAATATATGTGTGGCATTGGGAACCAAATCTACATTATCTCTGATTTCAAATTTCAAAGAACTTATATTTTGCCCGAAAACGCTTAAGTTAATTTTTTTACCAAGATAATCTACTTCATTGGCTTCATTAATGTACAATCTGTATGTAGATGAATAATTCTGGTCAATAGTACCATTCGCAGCCTCTTCAAAAGTCTGAATAATTGCAGAGGTATTGGTCATTGCCTGTACAGAAGATACACTGGCATTAGGAATATTACCTGTGGTAAATTGCGGAGCAACAACATAATATGTTTCTCCGATCTGATTGCCATTGGCATCCAGCGCTAAAACACCTAATTGCTTAATTGCACCTGTAGTTGTATTCTTAGCAGCAGTAACACTATAAGAAGTACCTTCCGCTCTCGGAGTATAGTTAAATCTTCTAAGATTATCAAAATCCATCTCTTGAGGAGTAGAATTTCTTAATTTAATCTTGAATGTTCCTAAAGGTCTCACTACTAAAGCAGCGGTAAGACTTCCTATTGGTTTATGCGTATTCGGATCAAAAGTTACCATCTGAGAACCAGCATAAGAAGTTGTACCTCCTGTTGTTGTATTATAGGTAACATTTTGTGGATCAACTACAATTCCCCAAATATTAGTAAATGCATTATTATCATTAGCAACTCCCGCTTCGGTAAAGCCAATCATAGATAAATCGATGTTGGTTAAATACGGATTAGAAAATTGATAGAAAAATTGACCAAAAGTAGTTGTTGTAGTATTCCACGGAATAGCATTATCAAAAGGATCGTAAATATATGTATTGTACTTTTCCTGATAAATATTTCTGTTATTACCGCCAGCTCCAAATGTAGCGGGAACAGATGACGGGATTAAAGATATTGTATTTCCTGCACCGCTTATTCCGTCTGCATATGGCGTACCTTTTACCGTATGTAAAGTTACAGGATTCATAGTTGCCGCACCCAATGTGTAATAAGCAGTTTTGTCAGCTGCAGTAGTAACAGCAGAATTTACATCTATTGTAATACCCGCTGTAGAACCACTCGTAATTGGTGCAGATGGAATTATAGAACCATCAAATCTTCGATCGGCATTACTCCATTTAAGAATTTCTCGCCCCATCCATCTGGAATTATTAAAATTCCCGGCCAAGTCGGTACTAAGACTAGAGAATGTTTTCCCAATAAAAGGAATACCTATTTGCTGATAAGCACCGTGCCTTGTAGCAGCATACTCCTTATCAACAACACCGGAAATATTACCTTGTGAGACACCTTTAATGTAGAGCTGGCCATAAGAAGAGGTAACCGGGGAAGCAGTATCGTTGATCCTTAAGATTATATTCGCTCCATCGGTTCTGACAGATGAATCTGTATTAATAGTTCTCAATACATCAGAACCACTGCCTACAACCATCATGTTACCATGCAGATCGATATTGCCGGTTCCTTTAGTTTGCACACCTCCTCCGTTATAAACGAGAGTTCCGTTACTCACATACATTTTAGCTGTATTGTCTACATGAAGTAGTACCTGCGCCTGAACAGATAAACCAATCGCTAAAACACCGATTGTTAATAAATTTTTTTTCATTGTATCTATAGTTTTTGTGTTAACACTATATTTGGTACAAAGATATAAATTTTTTCTAAAAAAAAATTAAAATCACTTAATAATCAAAATATTATCTTTTGTGAGAACAATTTCATCCTGCTCTCCTACCGTAAACATATAATCTTCCAGCACTTTTTCGGTAGTTCCGCGCAATCCTCTGGCTCCTAAACCTTTCTCCATAGTTTCATCAACGATAGCCTCTACAGCTTCATCGGTGAATACCAATTTGGTTCCGTCCATTTTAAAAAGTTCTACAAATTGATTAATGATAGAATTTTTTGGTTCTTTCATAATTCTGATCATTGTTTCTTTCGTAAGCTTTTCCAGGTAAGTGATGATAGGAAATCTTCCTAAAAGTTCAGGAATTAATCCGAATGACCGAAGATCGATTGCATTAATATTCGTTAAAACATATTCATCTTCTTCTACTTTGTTAATTTTTTCAGCGCTGAAACCTATCGCCTGCTTATTCATTCTTCTTTCGATGATTTCTTTAATACCGTCAAAAGCTCCACCTGCAATAAATAAAATATTTTGTGTATTTACCTGAATGTATTTTTGATCAGGATGCTTTCTTCCTCCCTGCGGCGGAACATTTACAATACTTCCTTCCAGAAGCTTCAGTAAACCTTGCTGAACACCTTCACCCGAAACATCTCTTGTAATACTCGGGTTATCAGATTTTCTGGCGATTTTATCAATTTCATCAATAAAAACAATTCCTTTTTCCGCTTTTTCCACATCATAGTCTGCAACCATTAAAAGTCTTGAAAGAATACTTTCGACATCTTCTCCTACATAACCTGCTTCCGTTAAAATTGTTGCATCAACAATACAGAAAGGAACATTCAGTTCTTTAGCAATCGTTTTCGCCAAAAGAGTTTTTCCGGTTCCGGTTTCACCAATCATAATGATGTTTGATTTCTCAAGCTCTACTTCCCTGTTTTCGTCTTTTGCATGAAGCAGTCTTTTATAATGATTGTATACCGCAATGGCAAGCTGTTTTTTTGCCTGATCCTGCCCGATCACATATTGGTTTAGAAATTCTTTTATTTCTTTTGGTTTTTTAAGCTCATCAATAGATTCAGCAGGTGAAAACCCAGCCGGCGAAACCGTATCTTTTACAATTGAATGCGCCTGCTCTATACAGTTTTCACAAATAAAGCCATTCTGCCCAGAAATCAGCATTTGCACTTCATTTCTTTTCTTACCACAAAAAGAACATTGGTTTGGATTCATCTTTTTATAAAAAGTATATGATTAAAGAAAATCGTAAAAAATTTCTTTTTTACGACCTTCTGTATTTGTTAAGAATTAATTATTGAATTTTGAATTTCGGAATATTCTTCCGCAGAAAGTTTCAGTCTTTCATTTCTGAAATTCATATCCTCCATTTTATTCAACGGGATCAAATGAATATGAGCATGAGGAACTTCTAATCCCACAACCGCAACTCCTACTCTTATACAAGGGATTGCCTTTTTCACTTTCTTCGCAACGGTTTGCGCAAAAGCCCAAAGATTTTTGTACTCTTCGCTTTCCATATCAAAAATAAGGTCGACCTCTTTTTTGGGAATAACCAAAGTATGTCCTTTTACCAAAGGCATTGCATCCAGAAATGCCACAAAGTTTTCATCTTCTGCAATTTTATAGGCAGGAATTTCTCCGTTGATGATTTTTGTGAAAATTGAACTCATATTAAAAATTTTAAATTCGGTTTACAAAGTTATATCTAAAACCTCAAAAGAAAGTTTATTTCCATTGGGAAGTACGATCTCTGCAGTTTCGCCAATTACTTTTCCCAGTAAACCTTTTGCAATAGGAGTATTTACAGATATCTTACCCGATTTCAGATCACTTTCATTATCAGGAACCAATGTGAAAATCTGTTCTTTTTTTGTATCGTTATTTAAAAGCTTTACTGTGGTAAGGATCGAAACTTTAGAAGTATCCAATTGCGTCTCGTCAATCACTTTAGAAGTCGTAACAATATCTTTAAGCTTAGAAATTCTCATTTCAAGCATTCCTTGTGCCTCTTTGGCTGCATCGTATTCTGCATTTTCAGACAAGTCACCTTTATCTCTTGCTTCTGCAATCTGTTGGGTGATCTTTGGTCTCTCTATTTTTTCTAACTGTTCAAGCTCGGCTTTCATTTTATCTAAACCTTCCTTGGTTACATAGCTTGCCATAATTTTATATTTTAGTTTTAGTATAAAAAAAATTATCCGACATTTGCCGGACAATGTTTTTGTTTATTAATCGTTATTGTTTTACAAATATATAAAAATTTATATTCAAATGAAAAAAACTTTTTCAAGCCTTACAATTCTCACCTTTCTGATATTCAGTTTTTTAAATATAAATTCTTGCAACAGCCGTGAAGATACCGTAAGTTGTTTTCCCAATACTCCTATTAATGTAAACTTAAATCTGAATCTCGCTTTATACAATAATCTGAACTTTGTTGGAGGCTGGATCTATGTGGATGAGCAGCAATCAGGAACAAGAGGTCTGATTGTGGTGAGAACAGCAGATACGCCTGCTCAATTCAAGGTTTACGACAGAAATGCACCGCATCTTTGCCCTGATAACAATACTACATTAGAAGTAAAAAGTGACAACAACAGCATTTTTTGCCCGAAAGATAATTCAACCTGGATTTTAATAAGCGGACAACCTACTGCAGTCTCTCCYCTACCACCCAAAACTTATTTCTGGAATTATGATGCTTCGACAAAAAATTTAAGCCTGTACAATTAATGAAAGCAGTAATACAAAGAGTCTCTGAAGCTTCTGTAAAAGTAGACGGAAAAATTGTAGGGGAAATAAGTACAGGTTTCATGCTTCTCATCGGGATCGACGAAAACGATGAAAAAACAGATGCAGACTGGCTTGTACAAAAGATTTTAAATCTCAGAATTTTTGGTGATGAAAACGGCAAACTCAATTTATCGATTAAAGACATCAATGGAGAAATATTATGCATCAGCCAATTTACTTTAATTGCAGATTACAAAAAAGGCAATCGCCCATCATTTATAAAAGCGGCAAAACCCGATAAAGCAATTCCTCTTTTTGAATATTTCAAGGAGGAGCTTTCAAAATCTGATCTAAAAATTGAAAGTGGTATTTTTGGAGCAGACATGAAAGTTTCGCTAACCAATGATGGACCTGTAACGATCGTAATGGATACTATTACAAAGCAATAAAAAATTATAAGATGAAAATCTCTCGTTTTTAAAAACAATTATGCATACCACACATTAATTTATCAAATTCTCAAAAATACCGTAATAAAACCCATACAAAACTCCGTAAAATAACTAATAATTACTAAAATCAACAACAAAACATACCTCGATTTGAATTTATAGTATTTTTTTATTTACCTTTAGGTAACCAAAAGCAAATTACTATGAAAAACCGCTACTTGATTGTGGCCCTATTAATTATGGGGTGCAATTTAAACGCACAAGTGGGGATTAACACAGAAAATCCCAAGTCGACATTACATGTTCAAAAGAAAGCTGATCTTGCTTTTGCAGACGGTATTATCCCCCCAGAATTTCCGGAGATTCTCTAAGGCTAAAAGAAGCAGCTTATACAGAAGCGCAGAACGGAGCCATTGTGTATGTAACAAGTCCTGTTACCAGTCCTAATCCCACTACAGATCCCAAAACTCAAGATGTAGGAAGCTCAGGATTCTTTGTGTATGATGCCTTTTACACGCATCCCAATACAACCCGCGGAATCTGGAACAAGGTCTTCGAAAGTGATTTAGGAATGTCTAAAAGTGCTTATGCGGCAAAATTCAGAGGCAACCTTTCTCTTGTCAATATCAGTCTTGGTCTATTCACCAGTACATTTAATTATCTGCCTTTAAATACTACAGGAAGTACGGTTACTACAGAAATTTCATCCACCCAGATTGTAAACAACGAATACGTAGTACCATCGAGCGGACTTTATCATATTGATTATAGTTTTAGAACCGGACAGGGAGTTTCGGCCCAGCTTTTATCAAATAATCCTCCGGGAATTGCTATTGTGAAAACTGTAGGTTCCGGAGGAACGGCTGTAAATACGCTTTTAGATTACAGGGTATTTGGTGGGGTTAACTTATTAGATTTATCGGGTATACTTGCGCTTAATCTCGTTGTGATCAATATAACGCTTACACAAGGACAAATAAGCCATATTTACAGACTCAATGCAGGAGATAGACTGCGGTTTGGGTTGGTACAAGGCGGTCTTAATTTAGGAGCTATCTCAGATAAGTCTGCAGAATTATCTATTTACAAAATCAGGTAACACAAATTCTTTATATAGCAAAAGCTTTCTTATATTCTAAGAAAGCTTTTGATGGTTATGTTACTAACTTTACCTTACCGGAACACTGCTAAAGTTCAAAGCTACTTTCAGATTCATATCAGAACTTGTCTGATTCTTAAGCTCGTAAACCGTTCTTACGGTCAATCCGGTGCTTTTCACCACAGAATCAAGGAAGCCTGTTTCATTATTCAGATCCAGATTTAAACTTGAAGAATTGGTATCAATAGCCGATCTTGAAGCGACTAATTTTTCACCGGTTCCGTTGCATAAATTATACCAAATCTATTCTATTCTCACAGAAAAATTTCCAGTTAAATCTCCTTCTGCCATAAGGTTTTTGCCAATAATTAACCACACATCACCATTTTCAGGAATTTTATATGAAATGTCTTTGCCAAAAGGTCCGTCAAATTTTCCGTCAGGTGTTTTTATCTGGTTAAACCTAATGTTCATGTTGTTATTTTCAGGTAAAACGGAAGCTTTCAGATCAGTCTTCTCATAATTTTTAATTTTAATAATAAGCTTCTGATTTTTATCTGTAAATTTTTCATCAATTAATAAAGGAAGCTTTTCGCCATCAACAATTTTTATAATTTCCCCATTTTTGGTTTCAGTAAGCTCAACTTTATTATTTTTTAAAGTATCTTCATTGATTTTCAAATTCTGAGAATCTGGTTTCGATGCATTGACGGATTGTTCAGAAACGATAACAGAATCTGTTTCCTTATCAGTTGCGGCTGCTTCCTTTTTACAGGAAAACATCAACAACGGAATCAAAATAAAAGCTTGCTTTTTCATATTATTTGGTTTAAATAGTTTCGTAATAAAAGATTTTAGATAAGAAAGTAGTTGATTTTTCAGCTTTCACCTGATCCAAAATCTCTTTTTTAAGTTTTAAATCGTTCTTTTCTTCAGCATATTTCAAAAGATATTTTTCGTTGAAATTGGCATCTTTCATATGATACTTTACATCAAAATCTGAACGCTTCATATTGCTGGAAGTAACGATACCACCCCAGTTGATAAAACTGCATGCTAAAATTATTCCATAAAAATACCAGCTCATACTGTTAAAAAGGAAAGCATTTGTTTTTTTAAACTGAATTTTAAAAAAGGTGAGAATAAGACCAATCAAAGCTAAAAGTAAAAATGCATCTACGCCAAGCCTTTTATAAGTAAAGCCATAATTTGTGATGTATTCTGTATTTTTAAGAAAGGCAGACAATACAAGTACCGCATTCAGAACGAGCCAGGTTTTAGCTAAAACTTTCAGCAAGCCTGCTTTAGGGTCAAAATTAAAGTTTGATTTAAAATAAAACATGATAACTAAAATTGCCATAATAATAGAGATAATTACCGAATTTACCCTTTCGTGAGTCTCTTCTGAAAGCTGAACCGGAGTTTTTACGGCTTCGTAAAACTGTTCGTAATTATAAGTAATGATAAAAAAGATCAGTAAAATAATTAGAGAAACCAAAGAAATGACGCCGCTTATTCTTTCTGTGGCAAGATCCAGAAAAGCATAAGTTGGTTTTTGAACCTGGGCATTTGCACGAAAATCATTATTTAAAAGATGATTTTGTTTGTATAAATATTTTTCTACAACAAAGCTCCAGTAATTGAAAGCGATGAAAAATCCTAATGCACCAAGACATATAATCTGCCAAAGATTTATATCCAGTTCATAATCTGTAAACAATCCTGCAAAATGCTCGCTTCCCAGTGCATAAATCCCGAAAAATATGGCTACGAAAGCAAACGGAATTAATATAAAAGCAAATATTTTTTTTCCTAAACCCGAAATATTATATTGGGGAAGCCAATCGTGGAAGCTAAAAAAACGGCAGATAAAAGTGAAAAAATTGACCACAAAAACAGGGATCAGAAAAAGAATTTTCATTCTCCTGTTTTTAGATCTGAAAGAAAGCAGCAAAAGTGAAATAATCAATGCGGCAAACGAAGCGAAATCGCCAAACCATGCAAAAGCAGAGCTTGAAAGAATTCCGGCAGCGAAGAGCAGAAAAAAAGTTTTGCTGCGGTTTCTTACAGGGGTTTTAATAAGCGTTAAAACTGAGTACAAAACAAAAC
>NZ_JBFRGA010000055.1:0-13561 GCF_052115105.1 Chryseobacterium sp. 2TAF14 | reverse complement strand
CTCATAGACGCTGCAACGATGTATTTGTTTTTGTAAATATAATTGGCTCTACCGAAAAATGAAGCCAATCGATCAGGAACTCGCCCTGCTTTCGGAGCATCTTGCACTAATCCGGATGGTGGCGAAGCTGACTGAATATTGGCAAACGCTTCCTGGGCGCTTATCGATTTAGGAAACCATTTAATATTCATTGTTAAAGATTCACCGTCAGTTTTTACCATCTCTTGTCCCACAAGTAAGTCTACTTTATGATCGCCAAATGTTCTTCTGAAATTTAAAGTATTGGTATTGGTAATTCTTCGTGATTGCGTTTTGCTTAAAAATACAACCGGCTGATCATTGTTTTGTCTTGCAAGACTGGTTACAGTACCCGAAAACTGGTTTACAAACTCATCTCTCTGAAGGTAACCGATTACGGTTCTGAATGTAAAATACTTGCTGATTTTATAATCTAAAGTTCCATTAAGTAAAAGGTCATTTCTACCACTTTCTTTAATTTCATTATTAGCTAATAAAACTGGGTTTACCAAGTTTGTTTGATCTGCAAATAAAGGATCAAATTCGTCAATGTTTACAGTAGAACCTCCTTCAAATGGTTGGTATCTTACCGCATTTCTTAATCGGTTTGTACCCTGCGATCCTGTAGAAGAAGTTCCTGCTCCGAAAATGGTTTGTCTGCTGTATCGGGCGTTGACAGTCATGCTCAGTTTCTTCGAAATATCATAATCATATTTGAAGTTCGCCATGTTTCGTTTAAATCCCGATCCAATCATAATTCCGTCTTCCTGAACGTTATTTAGTGATAACGAGAAGGCCGAATTTTCTGATCCTCCGGTTACAGCAAGGTTGTGAGTAAAGTTGAATGCTTCTCTTCCAAAAACCTCGTCTTGCCAGTCTCTTTTTTGTACGTCTTTGTATTTGCTTAATTGATCGTAAGTTCCGTATCTGTTCCTAAAAGTAGTCATATCAGTTTCAATTCCGGCTTTGTTATAAAGCTCATACTGATACAAAACATATTGATAAGGATCTAATACATCAATTGTATTTTGAATTTTTCTTACCCCTAAAAAGCCATTGTAATTTATAGAAGTTTTTGCTCTTTTACGGCCTCCTTTTGTGGTGATCAGTACAACTCCGTTTGCTCCTCTGGCTCCATAAATGTTGGTAGAAGAAGCATCTTTCAAAACTTCGATAGATTCAATTTCTTTCGGAGATAAAATAGATAGTGCATTATCCATTTGTACTCCGTCTACAATGTAAAGTGGGGCATTGCTTCCTGTAATAGAATTACCTCCTCTGATTACAATGTCTACATCGGCTCCTGGTGAGCCTTCGCTTAGTGAAACCTGTACTCCGGCCATTCTTCCCTGAATAGCTTCAGCAGCATTGGTTGACGGCATATCTTTGATCGCTTCAGCCTTTACAGAAGACACGGAGTTAGTCACATCCTTTTTAGAAACTTTAGTATATCCTACCAAGACAACCTCGTCAATCTTGGTTTCTTTTTCCTGAGCCATACCGAGCACGGGAAGAAGGAAAGCCGTTATATATAACCACTTTATTGATTGTACCTTTTTATCCATTTATTGTATCCTTATATAGTTTAGTGTGTGGTTTGAGAAGCCGATAACTTCCCTGTTTTTTTGTGTGGATTTTTAAGTATTCTGTTGTAGGAATATTTTAATGCCATACGCTTTTCTGAGTGCAATCGATTGCGTAATTATTCTTAATAAAATATCTTGGCTCCTAAACTAATATTATTTTTCATTACGCAAAGAAAAAAATGTTATTTTTTTATTAAATTGACTGTTTGATTTGTTAAGGATTAGAAAATGTTAAAAATTATATTGTATTTAACTTTTTGATTTTCAAATTGTTGTTATTGTTTTTCGTTATTGTTTTCTTAATTAAAAAAAGTGAAAAATAATTGATGTTTAATAATTTTATTGTGATAAAATTGACCAAAATTATAGGTTTTTAATCATCTAAAAACTCCCAAAAAGTATATGTAAAAAGTAATTTTACCCGGTGAGTGTGATTTTTATCATCTTTTTTATTCATAAAATCTTGTGTATTTTATAAATGATAATTTTTTAGTTAAATTAACACATAAAATGTATAAAATTATTCTTATCCTTATATATAATGTATTTTGTCTTGTCTTGCTAAAATATTTGGCATGATTTTTATTTTTATAGCCTTTACTTCAAGTTTCTGCAAAAAAAACGGTTGCATTTACATCTTTATTCTTGGTTTTTTAAGTACGAATTTAAAATTATATTACTGGTTTTTAGGTTATTATAAATTAAAATTAAATTTTTGTTAACCGAATACATATAATCTATATATTTATCAACAAGTATTTCTGTGGAATTTCAGTGTAATTTTATGCAATCGATTACGCAATGTTTAACAGTTTTTTTAAAACCATAATTTAAGTTTAAAATCTAGAGTATGACAAAATCAGAATTTCGATACGCCCACCATCCCGAAGATGTAAAGAAATATACAACGGAAGACCTGAGAAGGGAGTTTTTAATGAATGATTTATTTAATGAAGATCAGATCAATGTAGTGTATTCTATGTACGACAGAATGATTGTTGGCGGTGCAATGCCTGTAAAAAGCGCATTGAAACTGGAGCCGACAGACGATCTGAAAGCTGAAAATTTCTTAGACAGAAGAGAATTAGGAATCATCAATGTAGGTGCAGCCGGAAAGGTGACTGTTGATGGCGAAGTTTTCGAACTGAGAAATAAAGAAGCTTTATACATCGGAAAAGGAGCAAAAGATGTTGTTTTTGAAAACGGAAATGAAGGTCAGACTTTATTTTATTTCAATTCTGCACCGGCTCATCATGCTTATCCTACAAAGAAAATCACGAAAAACGAAGCCGAAATTGTAGAATTAGGCGAAACAAAATACGCAAACAGAAGAACGATCAATAAACTGATTGTGAACAGCGTATTGGAAACTTGCCAATTACRAATGGGAATGACCGAATTGCACGAAGGAAGTGTTTGGAATACAATGCCTTCTCACACGCATACCAGAAGAATGGAAGCTTATTTCTATTTTGATCTGGAGGAAGGTCAGGCGGTAAGTCACTTTTTGGGACAGCCGAATGAAACCCGTCATATTTTTATGAAAAACAACGAAGCGGTATTGTCTCCGGAATGGTCGATTCACTCAGGGGTTGGAACTTCTAACTACACATTTATCTGGGGAATGGCAGGAGAAAATATGGATTATGGCGATATGGACGCTGTTAAAACTAACGAACTAAAGTAATTTTTCTACATGAATTTATTTGATTTATCCGGTAAAGTGGCCGTTATTACAGGCGGAACTCACGGATTAGGAATGGCAATGGCTGAAGGTCTTGCCGCTGCAGGTGCTGAACTGGCAATCACAAGTACAACACCGTCAAAACTAGACGAAGCGCTGGAATATTATCATTCTAAAGGATATAAAGCAACAGGATATATTTTTGACGTAACCGACGAATTGGAAGCCGCTCAGAAGGTAGCCTTAATGGAAGCTACTCATGGAAAAATAGACATCCTTGTTAACAATGCTGGTATTATTAAAAGAATTCCGGCGGTTGATATGGAGGTGGAAGACTTTAGAAAAGTAATCGATGTAGATCTTACAGGACCTTTCATCATGTCCAAATTAATTGGAAAGCACATGATCAAAAGAAAATCAGGTAAAATCATCAATATTTGCTCGATGATGAGTGAGCTTGGCCGTGATAATGTGGTAGCGTATGCTTCAGCGAAAGGCGGACTGAAAATGCTTACCAAAAATTTAGCAACAGAATGGGCAAAACACAATATCCAGGTGAACGGAATCGGTCCCGGATATTTTGCGACGTCGCAAACAGAACCAATCAGAGTGGACGGAAATCCGTTCAACGATTTTATCATCAGCAGAACTCCGGAGGGAAGATGGGGAAATCCTGAAGATCTTGCAGGAACGGCAATTTTCTTGGCTTCAGACGCAAGTAAATTCATCAACGGACAGATTATTTACGTTGATGGAGGGATTTTGGCAACCATTGGAAAGCCTTCAAACGAGTAACACTAGAATCAAACGACAAATGAAATCTTTTATTACAGATAATTTTTTATTACAGAATAAATACGCTGAAGAATTATACTTCAACTATGCAGAAAAGCAGCCGATCATCGATTACCACAATCATTTGATTCCTAAAGATATTGCAGAAAACACCGTTTTCGAAAATATTTCAAAGGTTTGGATTGCAGGCGATCATTACAAATGGAGAGCAATGCGTACGATGGGTGTGAATGAAAAATTCATTACCGGAGATGCTTCAGACAAAGAAAAATTCGAAGCTTGGGCTAAAACTGTTCCTTATACTTTGAGAAATCCTTTGTACCACTGGACGCATTTAGAATTAAAAAGATATTTCGGAATTGATGAATTGTTGAACGAAAACAACGCTTCAGAAATTTACGACAACATCAGCGCTCAGCTTCAGACTCCGGAAAAATCGACAAGAGGTTTACTGGAAATGATGAATGTTGAATCTTTATGTACAACGGAAGATCCGACTGATATTTTAAATTACCATCAGGATTTAGCGAAAAGTGACTGGAAAGTAAAAGTAAGTACAGCGTTCCGTCCTGATAAAGCGATTCTTATTGAAAACCACAACTTCGCAGATTATATTGCTAAATTAGGCGAATCTGCAGGAATTGAAATCAATTCTTACCAGACTTTATGTGATGCTTTAACAAAAAGAATCGAATATTTCCACGAAAACGGATGCAGACTTTGTGACCACGGATTGAACAATATTTCTTTCGAAGAAGCTTCAGAAGCAGAAGTTTCAACAATTTTTAATGATAAAATTTCAGGAAAAGTAATCGCTGAAAAGCAAGTTAATCAGTTTAAAACTGCGATTCTTTTATTCTTAGGTGAAGCTTACCACAAATTTGGTTGGGTTCAGCAGTTCCACTTGGGAGCGTTGAGAAACAACAACGAAAGAATGCACAGAATTTTAGGTCCGGATACAGGATGGGATTCTATCGGTGACTTCGTTCAGGCTGAAACTTTGTCTAAATTACTAAACGCTTTAGACGGAAAAGATAAATTGACGAAAACAATTCTATATAACTTAAATCCTGCCGACAACGAGATTTTCGCAACCATGATTGGGAATTTCAACGACGGAAGTATCAAAGGAAAAGTACAGTTCGGTTCAGGTTGGTGGTTCTTAGATCAAAAAGACGGAATGGTCAAGCAGATGAATGCCCTTTCAAACATGGGATTAATCAGCTGTTTCGTTGGAATGTTGACAGATTCAAGAAGTTTCTTATCTTTCCCAAGACACGAATATTTCAGAAGAGTGCTTTGTAATTTATTCGGTGAAGAAATGAAAAACGGCGAATTGCCGGACGATATGGAACTGATTGGAAAAACAATTTCCGATATCTGTTACCATAATGCTAAAAATTATTTCGATTTTTAAATTTAAATAAGATTAAATTTCTAGCAGATTGAGCTGATTACGCAGATTATTTTTAAATCTGCAAAATTTGCTCAATCTGCGAGAAATAAAAAATAAAATTTTAAAACATTAAGAAAATTAAAAGGTTAAGTTTTTTTAAGTTTAAAATCTAAGATTTTATTAAGCAAGGCTGCTTAAAGCAAAGCTAACCTTAAAAAACTTCAAAACTTATAAACCTGAATGGTTTAAAATTTCAAATATTAAACTTCAAAAACTTTTGTGCCTTTTGTGGTTTAAAAGTTAACTAAAAGTTATGGGCAAAATACTTACTTTCGGTGAAATCATCATGCGACTTTCGCCTCCCGGAAACAGAACCATGAAGCAGAGCCACGAAATGGAATTTTTCTTCGGCGGAACTGAGCTCAACGTCGCTTCTTCATTAGCAACGATGGGTTGTGAAGTGAAGCATGTAAGTGCTGTTTCGGATGATTTTGTTGGAGAATCGGCGCTTTCTTTTGTAAAAAGCTTCGGAATTGATACCAATTTTATTTCTAAAAATGAACATCCTTTAGGTTTGTACTTTTTAGAAGTAGGATCGTCGGTTCGTGCGAGCAGAATTGCTTACAACAGATTGAATGGTTCTTTTGCCAACATCGAAGCAGAGAAAATCGACTGGAAAAAAGCTTTGGAAGGTTGCGATTATTTTCATTGGACAGGAATCAGTCCGGGTATTTCAGAATCAGCTTATGAATCTTTGAAAGAAGGTTTGAAAACCGCTCGTGAATTGGGAATTGAGATTACAACAGATCCGGCTTACCGTTCCAACCTTTGGAAATACGGCAAAAACGGAAATGAAGTTTTGAAAGAATTAGTTTCTCTATCGACGATTTTCATCGGTGGAGTAAATGAAATCAATGAAATTCTTGGAACTCAGTTTTCATCAGATCAACAAGGTTTCCTGCAAGCTTGTGAAGAATTGAAAAAGCAATGTCCATCAATCCATAAAATTTTCGACAAAATAAGAATCGGTGTTACGGCAAGTTCTCAGCAGACACAGGGAAGAGCTTTAATCAACGGAAATTATGTTGAAACTAAATTTTTGGAAATAGACCAAGTTGTCGACAGAATTGGAACTGGTGATGCTTTTGCCGCAGGTTTAATTTATGGCTTAAAAAATTTCGACGACGAAAAAGCTTTAAATTTCGCCAACGCAGCTTGCGCCATCAAACACACCATTTTAGGAGACATCAACTATTGCAGCGCAGAAGACATTCTGGAAGTAATGGCTGGAAATTCCGGAGGAAGAATAAAAAGATAGCTGGCTTCCGGCTGTTAGCTTTTGGCTAATGATCTTTATTTAAACTAAAAACATTTGTGTTCTTGGCTGAGTGAAACGCCTTTGCGAACTTAAAAACAGTTAGTAGTCAAAAAAAATCTTTGCGGCCTTTGCGTTAAAAACATACAGCACACTAAAGGATAGACTTTATCCCATCAAAAATTATTTTTAACAAGATAATTCAACAAAATGACAAAAATTCAAACCGTTACTAATGCCATCATCAATCAGGGGATTTTGCCACTGTATTACAATGCTGACGAAACGGTAACTATAGACATATTGAAATCGCTTTATAAAGCGGGAATCCGTGCGGTAGAATATACAAGCCGTGGAGAAGCTGCGTTGAGCAATTTTACAAAAATGGTAGAAATCCGTAATGCAGAAATGCCGGAAATGCTTTTAGGAATCGGAACGATTAAGACTCTACAGCAAGCTGAAGAATATTACAAAGCTGGAGCAGATTTCTTTATCAGTCCGGGTTTTGTGGCGGAAGTGGCGAAGTTTTTAATTCCAAAAGATGTATTGTACAGTCCGGGTTGCATGACTCCGACTGAAATTATCACAGCTGAAGCTGCGGGAGTAACTTTCATTAAATTATTCCCTGGAAATGCTTTAGGTGCAGGATTTATGAGTGCCATCAAAGATGTATTTCCGAATCTGAAATTTATGCCGACTGGTGGAGTAAATACCACGAAAGAAAGTATTGAAAGCTGGTTCAAGACAGGAGTTTCTGCGGTAGGAATGGGAAGCAAATTGGTAAGCAAAGAATTAATGGCTGCGAAAGATTACGCAACCATTGAAAACGAAACAAAGAAAGTGCTGGAAATTATCCAAACTTTAAAATAATAATGATATATGCAAAGAAAGAAACTTTGTGGCCTTATTTAAGTGAAATCGAAGATTCGACGAAGTCAAACGCCTTTGCGAACTTAAAAATATACATCGAGTTTTAAAAAGAAAATCTTTGCGGCCTTTGCGTTAAAAAATATTATTAAAAATTAAAAACAAAAAAGTAACTAAATTCTAAAATAAGTATGAGTTCGGTTAAGTCTCTTAAACCAAGTACATTCAGATGGACGATATGTTCGTTACTGTTCATTGCCACGACAATCAATTATTTGGACCGTCAGGTTTTATCATTAACGTGGAAAGATTTTATCGCTCCGGAATTTCACTGGAACAATAACGATTACGGAAATATCACGGCATTATTCTCCATTTTCTATGCAGTAGGAATGCTTTTCGCAGGAAAATTAGTGGATTGGATGGATACCAAAAAAGGTTTCCTTTGGGCGATCGGAGTTTGGTCTATTGGTGCTGTTTTACATGCATTTTGTGGAATTGCAACTTCAGGAATTTTGACAGGAAATTGGTTCGCTGGTTTTCATGGTTCTAAAGAATTAATTGGAACAGTTTCTAATACTGGAGCAATCATCAGTACGAGTGTAACGTTGTTTATTTTTGCACGTTTCGTTTTGGCAATCGGTGAAGCCGGAAATTTCCCGGCAGCAATTAAAACGACAGCAGAATATTTCCCTAAAAAAGACAGAGCATTTTCTACAAGTATCTGGAATGCAGGAGCAACCGTTGGAGCTTTGGCGGCACCGGTTACTATTCCCTTCATTGCAAAATCGATGGGTTGGGAATGGGCATTTATCATTATTGGAGCGTTAGGATTTGTTTGGATGGGACTTTGGGTTTTCTATTACAAAAAACCTCACGAACATCATAAAGTGAACGAACATGAACTGACTTATATCAACCAGGATCAGGATGATGTTTCGACTTCAGAAAATGCAGTTCAGGCAGATGAAAGAAAATTCACGTTCAAAGAATGTTTCAGTTACAGACAGACTTGGGCATTTGCGTTCGGAAAATTTATGACTGACGGCGTTTGGTGGTTCTTCTTATTCTGGACCCCGGCGTATTTAAGTTCGGTTTACAAAATGGATTCTACAGAAAGTGCATTGCCATTATTTGTATTGTACATGATAACGTTATTCTCCATTATCGGAGGATGGCTTCCAAAATATTTCGTTGAAAAGAAAGGAATGAATGCCTATTCAGGAAGAATGAAGGCAATGTTGATTTTCGCATTTTTCCCGTTATTGGCATTGTTAGCACAGCCTTTAGGTTCAGCAACGTATTGGATTCCGGTTTTAATTATTGGAGTTGCAGGAGCGGCACATCAGGCTTGGTCAGCGAATATTTTCTCAACAGTAGGCGATATGTTCCCTAAGAAAGCGATTGCAACCATTACAGGAATTGGCGGAATGGCAGGTGGAATCGGTTCGTTCTTAATTAATAAATCTTCAGGAGTTTTGTTCGATCACGCTCACAAAGCTTGGTCAACTGTTGACGGAACACCATTATTGGAAAAATATCCTCAATATGTCAACGAAAGATTACCGGATGGATTCTTCGAACAATTGGAAAAATCAGGTGCAGTCGTAGTAGACGGAATTGATAAAGGGTACATGATTATTTTCTCAGTCTGCGCCGTAGCGTATCTTATTGCTTGGTCTGTGATGAAATTATTAGTTCCGAAATATAAAGTGATTAAATAATAATTTTTGAACCATTAAGGAAATTTAAGAAGTTAAGAATGATTAAGAATTTGCAGGCAAATTAAAGGCAAGCTTAAGAAATTTATTTTTCTTAACTCACCTTAAACCCTTAATAAATCTTAATGGTTAAAAATAAAATATAAAGTAAATAAAACTCTTTGTAAACCTATTTAAGTAGAACGCTTTTGCGACTTTAAAAATATACATCGAGCTTTAAAAGAAAACTTTGCGACCTTTGCGTTTAAAAAAGATGCGCAACAATATTAGAAAAGATGGAAAATCAGATAAAACAAAAATTGAATCGTGGATTAAACAATTCTCAGGAAAAACTTCCCATTAAAATCGTTCAATTCGGTGGTGGAAACTTCATGCGTGGATTTACAGATTATGTGATTGATAAATTAAATAAAGAAACCGATTTCAAAGGTGGAATTGTTAATCTTCAGGCAACACCAAACGGTTCCATCCAGAAAATGGAGGAGCAGGATAATTTATACACACTATTTTCAAGAGGAATTAAAAAGGGAGAAATTATTGATGAAAAGCGAGTGATTTCTGCTATACAAAAGTCGGTTAATCCTTATGCAAATTATGATGAATTTTTAGCTTTAGCGAAAGAAGAAGAATTAGAATTTGTATTCTCAAATACAACAGAAACAGGAATCGCTTATGATGAAACAGAAACTTCTTACCAAGGTCCACACAAGAATTTCCCAGCGAAAGTGGCGGTTTTACTTCACGAAAGATTTAAGCATTTCAATGGAGCAAATGATAAAGGATTAAGAATTATTCCTTGCGAATTAATTGAAGACAATGCTTTTACATTAAGAGATATCATTATTAAATATGCACAACTTTGGAATTTAGAAGAAGGATTTGTACAATGGATTAACCAATCGAATTATTTTCATAATACATTGGTTGACAGAATTGTTCCGGGTTATCCGAAAGACGATGCAGAATCTTACGAAGATCAGTTGGATTACGAAGACCAGATGATGGTTGTTTCAGAATGTTTCTTACTTTTTGTGATTCAGGAAGCCGGAAATTTGAATGAAAGAATTCCTTTTAATAAAATCAACGAGCAGATTTTGGTGGTTGATGATATTCAGCCATACCGTTTGAGAAAAGTAAGAATTTTGAATGGTGGTCATACTTTAATGTTGGCTCCGGCGATTTTATCAGGAAAAGAATTGGTAAAAGAAGCAATTGATGATCAATTTATTGGAACTTTTTTAAGTGATTCTATTTTTAATGAAGTGAATCAGACTTTAGGTTTAGATGAGGCAGAATTAAGAGTGTTTGCGGAAGAAGTTTTCGACCGTTTCAGAAATCCATTTATTAAACATCATTTGGCGAGCATTGCTTTATATTTTGTTTCTAAATTTAAAGTTAGAGTATTGCCAAGTTTACTGACGTATGTTGAAAAAAATAACAAACTTCCGTTAAACTTAACGTTCTCTTTAGCAAGTTTAATCAGATTCTATCAGGGAAGTTATGGCGAAAAAGCCCTTCCGTTGAATGACGAAGCTGGAATTATCGCTAAATTTAAAGAAATATGGGCGAATGAAGATTACGAAAAAGTGGCTGAATTAGCTCTTTCTGAAAAATCTTTCTGGGACACAGACCTTACTCAGGTTGAAGGCTTGAAAGCAGCAGTGGTAAAAGCATTGTACGAAATCGACCACAATGACATGGAAACTGCCTATAAAAACTTTATTCAATTTTATTCTTAGAAAAAATGCAAAAGAAAGTACTGAAAGTAAATCCTAAAGACAACGTTATAGTAGCGTTGTTGGATTTGCCTGCCGGAGAATCGGTACATTTAGACGGTACAGATTACACGGTTGTAAAAGACATTAAGGCTAAACATAAATTCGCTGCCGTAGATTTTGAAGATGGAGACCATATTATCATGTATGGCGTAATCGTTGGAAAAGCGAATCAACACATCAAAAAGGGTGAGGTGATTACGACGGAGAATGTAAAACACCAAAGTGCAAAAGTAGAAGGTAAAACCGAAACTTTAGGCTGGACTCCACCGAATGTTGATAAATGGAAAGACCGCACGTTCAACGGATATCACCGTGAAGACGGACAGGTGGGAACGGAAAATATATGGTTATTTTTTCCTTTGGTATTCTGCGAAAACAAGAATATTGAAACCCTGAAAGATATTTTCGAAAAAGAATTGCTTCACGATAAAGCCAGCAAACATCAACTGTTACTTCGTTCATTATTAAATGGCGGAGCAGATTCTGATGTTGCAGTGGAAGAGGAAGTAGAAGACACAAGAATATTTAAAAATATCGACGTAAGATTCATTACGCACCAAGGTGGATGTGGTGGAATCCGTCAGGATGCGGAAGCGCTAGGAAGACTGTTTGCAGGATATGTGAACAACCCGAACGTTGCGGGTGCTACAGTTTTAAGTTTAGGCTGCCAGAATCTTCAGGTTCAGATTTTTATGGATGCGCTTCACGCTTTGGCTCCAAATAACAAGAAACCGATTGTTGTGTACGAACAGCAAAAATCGGGTACGATCGATGCCATGTTAACTGGCGTAATTAAAGATTCTTTTGAAGGAATTAAAAAAGCAAATGATATTGAAAGAAAACCTGCTTCCATCACAAAACTGAACATTGGTTTGGAATGTGGTGGTTCAGACGGTTTCTCAGGAATTTCTGCAAACCCTGTTTTGGGTGAAGTTTCCGATATTATGGCGGCAGTTGGTGGAACAACCATGTTGGCCGAATTCCCTGAGTTGTGTGGAGTAGAGCAGGAGTTGGTCAACCGTTGCATCAATGATGAAGATGGCGTAAAATTCCTGAAGCTGATGAAAGATTTTGAAGAATCCGTGGTCGCAGCAGGATCAGGTTTTGATATGAATCCGTCTCCCGGAAATATCAAAGACGGTTTAATTACTGATGCCATGAAATCTGCAGGAGCAGCCAAAAAAGGCGGTGCAGCACCAATTGTAGAAGTTCTTGACTTTACAGAATACGCTACAAAACCGGGACTGAATCTTCTGTGTACTCCCGGAAATGATGCCGAATGTACAACCGCTTTGGTAGGTTCAGGGGCAACAGTCGTTCTTTTCACAACAGGTTTGGGAACACCGATGGGGAATCCTATTGCTCCGGTAGTGAAGATTTCTTCGAATACGGTTTTGGCAGAAAAGATGCCGGATATTATCGATTTTAATGCAGGAACAGTGATCAGCGGAGATAAAACCATTCCTGAAGCGGCAGATGAACTGTTAGAATACATCATCAAAGTAGCAAGTGGCGACGTAGAAACCAAAGCCGATCTACTCAATCAGAATGATTTCATTCCATGGAGGCGAGGTGTCTCTCTGTAATGGGTTAATTATATTAAATATTAGGGTTGAAAATGCTTTCTACATTGTGTAGAAGGCATTTTCTTTTTATTGATAGTGCGGATTTGAATCCGTACTTATTTTTACTTACAATAAGGAACTATAATATTTAAATAACTTTGTACTGCATGTAAAGTATTAAAATTTATCTCGAGCCAACAACAATTGAAATATAACCTTCAAAGTCTTTTGGTTTAGGGCCTTGGATAATTGGCAAGTCATATCCAATCTCCCTAAAGGCTGATTGTACTAATAAAGCATCATTATAATAATGATAATAACTTAATGATAGTCCCTTTTTTTTCTCACCAAATGCACTCATTCCGATTCCAGTACTCCATCCAGCATTTTTAAAAATATTTTGGAGATTTAGGGTATACAAATAAATTTCATCATCCCCAATCTCCCTAATAAAGCTTATGTTCTTGTATGATGCTTTTCTTAAATTACGTGTAAAAATTGGAACTTTTAAAAGAGGTATACTTCGAGGTGTTATTTTGCTTTTTATTTGCAATAATTCTATTTCGGCGTTAGCTGTTTTTTCTTTTTGCGATTCTAATTCCAATGCTAAAGTATTTGCTTTGTGTTTTTGAGATATAATTTCTAATTCAAGTTCTTGCGCTTTTAAATCAGTTTTTGCAATTCTTTCATTAGCTTTAGCAGCTTCTGCGTTAGCTTCTGCAACGCGTGTTTTTAAGCGGTCCTCTTCAATTGCTTTTTCTGCATCTACCTTTTTCCCAGCATACCAACTAAAAACAGCTATTAAGGCAGCAATAACTCCTATAAATGCAATACTG
>NZ_JBFRGA010000054.1:0-13656 GCF_052115105.1 Chryseobacterium sp. 2TAF14 | reverse complement strand
GTTTCGTCGGGTTTGTTGTAATACCCTTTCATTATTCCGTTTCCTGTTGCCTGAATTTCGCCTTGCTCACCAATACGGATTTCTACACCCGGCAAAGGTTTTCCACAACTTCCATGCTCAAAATTCGTAAACGGAAAAGCTGTTAAAGTCGCCGTAGTTTCCGTAAGACCGTAACCGACCGTAAGATGAATGTTCACCGATTCGAAAAACTGGGTAACTTCCGGCGACAAAGAAGCGCCTCCGCAAGGCATAAACCAAAGTCTGCCGCCCATTTTTTCTTTAATCTTATTGTAAACCAGCAATTCGGCAAAACTCTCTTTTATTTTTAATCCGAAAGGAATTTCTTTTTCCGTTCTTTTTAATTCTGCTGTTTGTTTGCCAACTTCTAAAGCCCAGTTAAAAATTTTCTTTTTTAATGACGAGCCTTCTTCTGCTTTTTCTAAAACTCCCGCATAAACCTTCTGGAAAAATCTCGGAACCGCACACATCATTGTCGGTTTTACTTCTTCCAGAGCTTTGGCAATATTTTTCGGGTCTTCTAAAAAATAAACCCTTGCTCCGCCATACAGGCAAAGCAAACTCCAGCTTCTTTCGAAAACATGGGTTAAAGGTAAAAATGCCAATGAAACTTCTTCTTCAAAGTTTTTAAATTTAAAAAATTCAAAATGGGCATCGAATGCCTTAATAAAATTTCCGTGCGTTAACATGACTCCCTTCGGTGTTCCTGTCGTTCCGGAAGTATAAATTATTGTGGCTAAATCATCATTATTTTTAGAAACAATTTCAAGCTCAGAAGAAGCTTTGGYAATAAAATCTTCAAGGTAAAAGCTGCTGAATTCTTTCTTGATCCAGACTGCTTTTTTAGAAATGATGATTGTTTTAAGCTGATTATCGTTATCTTCTTTTTTTAAAATTTCAAGACAGCCGTCATATTGTTTCTGGTCTCCTACCAAAACAATTTTTGCACCCGAATCTTTCAGTATAAATTCTGCCTGTTCTGCATTGTTGGTAGAATAAATGGGAACTGTAATGGCGCCAATCGACATGGCTGCCAAATCAAAAATCATCCATTCTGCAGAATTATCGGCATAAATTGCTACTTTATCATCTTCCTCAATCCCTGAATCTTTCAGCGCATTGGCGGTTTTAAAAATAATTTCGCTAAATTTTTTCCAGCTCAGTTCTTTCCAGCCTTCCTTCTTTTTGAAACCGACTGCCGATTTTAAAGGGTGCTTTTCTATATTTTTTATAATAATTGCCTCTGCAAGATTCATTACAATTGTTGGTAGTTTTTAGTTGACGGTTTATGGTTTTATCTCGAATGTTTTTAAAAGTAAATAATTTATAATTAAATACTGCTTATATTAAAGCTTTTTGTCGTTAATATAATTATTGAGATGAAAATCGATGCTTTCCTGTAACGGAATAAATTTAAAATTTAATTTATCTTTAATCTTTTGATTAGAAATGATATTGAGGGACGACACTGCATCAATATTAGATTTTGTAGCCATTTTCAGCTGAGGAAAGATCCATCCGAAAAACCAGTTGGCAACTCTGCCAATCTGCAGAGTACTTTTTGAAAGAATTCTGGCATCTTTCAAACCTAATTTTGTTCTGATCTGCTTCCCGAGATCGGCATATTTTTTACTTTCCGAAATAACGATAAAGCGTTCTCCGAAAACATTATTTTCCATTAATTGTATTGAAATTTCGGCTACATCTCTCACGTCAACATAGCTTGTTCCGCCAGAGAAAGTAAAACTGTTGTTTTCAAATGTCGGGAAAATATCTCCGCTGCTTTTCCCCCAGTTTCCTGTTCCGATAATCATTCCGGGATTGATGATGATCGTATTTAAACCTTCTGCAGAAGCTCTCCAAATCTCCATTTCGGAAAGGTGTTTTGAAATGGCATAAGCAGAATGCTCTTCTTTAGGATTAAAGTCTGAATCTTCGTCTAGCTCACCTTTTTCATTCAACAGATCCAGCGTGGCAATCGAACTTACATGAAGAAATTTTTCTACCGTAGAGTTTTCGCAGGCGAAAAGAAGATTTTCGGTTGCTTTGACATTGGTGTGATATATTTCCTTTTCATCCTTCGGGTGAAAACCTACTTTTGCAGCACAATGATAAACTTCTGTAACCTGTTTTAAGGCAGATTCAACAGCATTAACATCATCAAAATCGACATCAACCCATTCAATTTGATTGGAAAAATGATCCGGATTTTCGGTATAAAACCGATAAGAATGTTTTACTTCATCGATATTGCTTGAAGGCCTTTTTGCAGCACGCACTTTTTTACCTTTTTTCAAAAGTTCCAAAACAATGACCCTGCCTAAAATTCCTGTTGCTCCTGTTACAAAAACCATGAATTTAATTCTAATTGATGACCTGCTAAACCTGTCTGTTTTATTTTTATAAGAATTGATTTTAGTTGAAATTTCAACTAAAAAACAATTTCTGCAAATTTGCAACTTTTTCAGTCAAAACTCATCAGGTTTTCATAATTATTCAGTTTATCTTAAAGCAATAAAAAAGGAAACTTTGATACAAAGCTTCCTTTCTGATATAAATATGTTAAATATGAATTTTTAATCGAAACTCATCAAAATTATAAAATATTAACAATTATATAAAATTTAAACAACGAATAAATTTACATAAAATAAATATCCTTATCAAATTGACAAATCTAAGATACAACAAAATAATTCACAATAACTAAAAATAAAACAATTGGGAAAATTTTAACAATACTTAAATTATCAGCACCTGATTTATATATTTAAAAAATCTTTCACAACAATTGCAAAATCTGCCGGATTATCTGCCTGAACCCAATGTGCAGCATTTTTAATTTTTACAAATTTTGCTTTTGGAAACTGTTGCCTGATGGAAAACTCGTCTTGTGGCAAAATATAATTTGATTTTTCACCGGCAATGAATAAAGTTTCGCCCTGAAAAACACCATATTTGATTGCATTGGAAACAAATTGATTATACTTTTCAGAAAGCGTTTTCAAATTAAACCTCCAATTAAGCTTTTTGCTGTCACCAGATTCTTCCCAATACAAATTTTTAGCTAAAAACTGAATGGTCGATTTTTCCGGGATATACTGCGTTAAAACTTTTTCAACATCGCTTCTGGAAGCAACCGTGTTGAAATCTACCGTTTCCAGAGCCTTTATAATTCCCTGATGATGCGGCGGATAAGCTTTTGGAGAAATATCAACAACAATTAATTTTTCTACTTTTTCAGGATAATTGATTGCAAATTGCATCACCGCTTTTCCACCTAAAGAATGCCCCAAAACATGAGCTTTTTCAATTCCATAATGATTCATATAATTGGCAATATCATCTGCCAAATCATCATGCGACATCTCTTCAGAATGAAAGCTTCGGCCATGATTTCTTAAATCGATCAAATGAACCGGCAAAAATTCACCCAGTTCTTTTCCGAAACTTCCCCAGTTATCAAGCATTCCAAATAAACCGTGAAATACCAAAAGCGGTGTTGACGATAAGTTTTCGCCAAATATTTTTGAATGTAAAATTTCCATAAGTTTTTTTAGATTTCAGATGTCAGATTTTAGATTTCAGATCACAAATTGACCATATTATTTTAGTCTGACATCTGAAATCTTATCTAACATCTATACATTTACCATTTTGCCAGTCTCTTCAAATATGCCTGAATTGTGTTTTCCATTCCCATATACAAAGCTTCAGAAACCAAAGCGTGACCAATAGAAACTTCTAAAAGATTCGGAATATGATCTGCAAAATATTTCAAATTTTCTAAGCTTAAATCGTGACCTGCATTAATTCCCAAACCACATTCAGCAGCTTTTACAGCTGTTTCGTAATAAGGTTTGATGGCTTCTTCTTTATTAACCGTATAGTTTTTTGCGTAAGCTTCTGTGTACAGTTCAATTCTGTCGGCTCCCGTTTTTGCGGCATATTCTACCAATTCAGGATTTGGATCGAGAAAAATAGAAGTACGGATTCCCGCATTTTTAAATTCGGCGATAATTTCTTTTAAAAAATCGAAATGTTTTTTGGTATCCCAACCTGCATTTGACGTTATCGCATCATCTGCATCGGGAACCAGAGTTACCTGTTCCGGTTTTACCTGCAAAACCATGTCTATAAACTCACGGTGAGGATTTCCTTCAATATTATACTCCGTAGTTACCAAAGGTTTCAGATCATAGACATCTTTTCTGGTGATGTGTCTTTCATCAGGTCTCGGATGAATGGTAATTCCGTGTGCGCCAAATTCCTGAATTTTTATTGCAGCTTCTGTCACACTTGGCGTTTCGCCTCCTCTTGCATTTCTCAGCGTTGCAATTTTATTAATGTTTACACTTAGTTTTGTCATTTTCTTTATTAAGTTTGAAGCTGAAAAACAGAATTTTAAATATTTTAAATTAAATTAAAAATCGTACACCTTCATTAATTAAAGTACAAAAATAAAAAAACCACCCGAAAGTGGCTTTATAAAAGTTTTTTAACTTCCTGCGAATTGACAAAGATTAAATATTTTTATTTGGGCAATCCTATCTGCATAATCTGAAGATCAAATTCTTTTGAAGCAACCAGTAAATGATCAAAAATATCTGCCTGGATTTCTTCAAAACGCTGCCAATTTGAATCGTTGGTGAAGCAATAAACCTCCATTGGCAAACCTTGTGTTGTAATTTCTAACTGGCGAACCATAATCGGGCTTTCCTTATCGATTTCAGGATCATTTTCGAGATATTTTTGTGCATAATACCTGAAAACTCCTACATTGGTAAGCTGTCTTCCGTTGATGACTTTATCCCGATGCTCTATGGATTGTTTTTCCTGATTTATTTCTGAAGTTTTATCGTTCAGATAATCTGAAATAAGATTAATTTCTTTTAAGCGCTCAATTTCTTCACTATTCAGAAACTTAAACGAATTGATATTAAAAAAAATAGATTTTTTTATTCTTCGGGTATTTGATTCAGACATTACCTGAAGGTTTTTAATCTCGGTAGTCAGCAAATCATACGTTGGAATTGAGGAAATTGTTTTATCGAAATTGGCAATTTTAGTGGTCAGCAAACTGATATCCAAAATATTTCCTTCAATATTGTATTTAGGGATTCCGATCCAGTCGCCTACTTTTAAACTTTTAGATGTTGCTACATGAATTCCGGTTACAAATCCCAAAATCGTATCTCTGAAAACCAAAACCAAAACCGCCGTAATCGCTCCTAAACTTCCGACAATTGTAGTTCCTTTAATCCCGAAAATCACACAGATACTTACTACGGTAAAAATAAATATACCCAAAATTTTCACCGTTTCAGAAATAGCATTGATTGCCATCACTTTATAATAATCCTGCTTTATCGTAAAATAATATCTAAAACCCGTTAAAGAGCGGTAAAGCATGCCTGCAAGAATAAGAACCATCCCCAAATTAACCGAACGATGAATAAAAACCGTGGTCTTTACCAGAGCTCCTACAAAAATAGATTCGTGCATTGAAGCGATAAAAGTTAATGCTATAAAATGTGCAACCGAGTTGGTAATTCTTGACTGATATACCGATTTTAAAACAGGAAATTTATTTTCGTTATGAAAAAGTCGAAATATATAATTGATAATCAGTTTAAAAATAAAATCAAACAGCAAAAAAATAGCAATCAATAATGCAAGCTTCACGATGATATGAAAAATCCAATCCGTTCCCGACGGAGAGATTTTGCTCACATAGATGTAAAGCTGCTCACTTGTTTCCTGAAAAAAACTTTTGGTATCTTTTATTTCGTCTTTCATATAATAACAAATTTAATAAAATTAAGATGCATCACAACCCTAATTAAATAAAGACTTTTAATAACATTCATTAAATATAAATAACAATTACATAAAAATAATTTAATAATTAAATCATATTAACAATAAAATTACTAATTTAGTATTCTAAACCAAAAAACTATATCTTATGAAAAATTTCAACTTATTATTGATTTTCATTGTATTATTATCATTTGGATCATGCCAATCAGATTCTGAAAACCCCGCCGAAGTTACGGTTGACAACACCATACAAACCGGAAAACTTACAGGAAAAGTGATGTCCCAAAATGGTACCAAACCTATCGGTGGAGCATCTGTTTTTACGTTTGACGAAAAATATAAAATTTATCACACCACTTCAGATTCAGATGGCAATTTTGCTTTAGAAGCTCCCGTTGGAAATCACACCATTCATATCCAGACTGGTGATGGTAGTAACTTCCGTACCGAAATTGCAGCTACCGTAAAAAACAATGAAACCGTCAATCTTAACACCAACCAGACAAAACTAAATCAGGTTGCAAAAATAGCTTATGTAAAAGGAAATTATGATAAAATAGAAGACATCATCCAGACTTTGGGCTACACCGCCACAGAAATTACCAATGCTGATCTTGCCAACATCAATACGATTTCCCAATATGATATTATTTTTCTGAATTGCGGCTCAAGAAACTACAGTTTAAACCAATCACTTTATCCTGCAATTGATGCCAATTTAGCAATTTTTGTAGCAAACGGAGGAAGTATTTACGCTTCAGACTGGGATGTTGCCTACTTAGTGGGAGGAACTGATAATACCAATAACTGCTCGCTTGCAGGAGGATTTGTACCCGACACAAAATTATGTTCAAAAAATACAGGAACTTCGGGAATTGTTCCGGCAACGGTGAATAACGCAGGATTATCAACCGCTTTAGGTTTTAATACTTTAAATATTGATTTCGATCTGGGTTTATGGCAAAAAATCGTGAACTACGACCCGACTTATTGGGAAGTTTTGGTGAAAGAAACTTCATCAAATAATGCTTTAATGATCAGAACCAATCATTTTACCGCAACCGGAATCCCGGCAACACCAATTGGAAATGCTCCGAATTCTACATTCACAACGGTTTGTATTACACTTCCGGGAAATATCCAGATCAGTATTTCCGTCCCTACGATTACGGTTCCTTATCTGGTTGCTTTAGGCGCAACAGTAGGACCTTGCTCCGGATCTACAAACAGCGGATATATTTATTACACAAGCTTCCACAATCACGCTACAGGAAACATTGGAAATGCAGGTGTAATTTTGCAATATGTCATTTTAAATCTTTAAAAAATCGGCTTAAAAATTGATACATAAAAGTGGCTGCAAAGTCACTTTTTTTATTAGAACAAATATGGATCATTCAATTATTTCCTTTTTAAGTATTGTATTGCTTATTTTAGGAATCTTAGGAACTTTTTTACCGGTTTTACCGGGGCTTGTTTTAAGTCTCGCCGGATTACTGATTTATAAATACGGTACAGATTCTGATCTYTCAGTGCTGTATATCTGGACTTTCGTGATTTTAACGCTTGCTTCGGCAGTTTTAAATTATATAATTCCAGCAAAAACCAACAGAAAATACGGCGGAACACGTTGGGGAAGCATCGGTTCGGTCATTGGAACAATTGTGGGAATTTTCATCCCTATCCCGCTCGGATTTTTGGTAGGAATGTTTGCCGGAGTTTTTATTGGTGAACTTTTGCACGACAGTAAAGACATGAACAAAGCCTTAAGATCTACAAAAGGCGCTTTTATCGGTTTTATTTACGGAACAGGATTTAGTTTAGTTGTAGGAATCGCAATGCTTTTAGTTGTAATTTTAGACATTGTTAACGTAATATAATTTATAAAATGTATAAAAATATAATCATTGGTTTAAGTTTTATAAGCCTCATCAACTGCAATGCGCAAAAAGATACAAAACAACAAACTAAAACCAGTCAAAACACTACTTTGAACGACATTCCGCTTAAGAAATCTGACAAAATTATTTATTTCAGTGAAGGTGAAAATAAATTTTTGCAGGAATTTCAAATGAATGTCACTTTTAAAGGTATTGCAGAAGACAGCCGCTGTCCTCAAGGCACACAATGTGTTTGGGCAGGAGTTGCCGTTGCCAATGTTGAGTTGATGAGCACCACAAGCAGACCAATGGTTTTACAATTTTCAACCGCAGAAGTGAAAGGTAAAAATTATCACAAAACGCAATCTTTTAACGGATATACAATTTCACTGGTAGAACTTACACCGCAAACGACTTCTCAGGAAAGTGCAAAATCATTTTCGGGAAAATATAAAATAGGAATTGAAATTACGAAAGAAGATCAACAAAGTTCATCTACCACGAGATAAGTTTTTTACCTTTTGAAGCCAGATATTCGTTAATCTTCGAAAAAGGCTTACTTCCGTAGAAACCTCTGTGAACGGAAAAAGGTGAAGGATGCGCAGATTTTAAAATAAAATGTTTAGCCGGATTGATCAGTTCGGCTTTTTTCTGTGCAAAAGCTCCCCACAAAACGAAAACCACATTTTCTTTTTTATCTGAAATTTCTTTAATGATAAAATCGGTAAATTTTTCCCAACCCAAGTCTTTGTGGGAATTCGGAGAGTGCGCACGAACGGTTAATGTTGCATTTAATAATAAGACGCCTTGTTTTGCCCAGTCGTCCAATTCTTTTGAAGTTCGGTCTACACCAACATCATTTTTCAATTCTGTGAAAATATTTTTAAGCGAAGGCGGCGCTGTAACCTGCTCTGAAACAGAAAAGCACAAACCATTTGCCTGAAAATCGTTATGATAAGGATCTTGCCCTATAATTACCACTTCCACATTTTCAAAAGCAGTTAATTCTAATGCTCTGAAAATCTGATTTTTCGGTGGAAAGACCTTTGTAGTTGCATATTCCTGCTTTACTTTCTCCCAAAGATGGGTAAAGTATTCGGTGTTTTTTATTGGGGCTAAAATTTCTGTCCAGGTCATAAGTCAATTTGAAAATGTGAGAATTGTTTTAATTTGAAAATTCAATTTTTACGCCAGACTTTCATTGACTTTTTCGAATTTTCTATTTCTGAATAAAGCAAAGCGTAATGAGAATCTATTAGCAAAATTAATGATTAGAATTGAGATTCTTCCTTCCTCAGAATGACAAAATCATATATTTTTTCTTAAACTAAAAACCAAATTATCAGGAAAACCTTCATCAGTTCTGCCCTCTTCCAAAGCAAAATGATGTTTTAAAAGAAGTGATTTTGAACTTTCATTCAATTGATGCGTAAAAGCTAAAATTTCATTTAAATACAATTCATTAAAACCGAAATTCAAAACTGCCTGTAAAGTTTCAGACATGATTCCTTTGCTGTGATAATCTGGCAATAATTCGTAACCAACTTCGGCAGTTTTACGGTCTTCCGAAAAATTCCAAAGACAAATTGTTCCGATCAGGTTTGATTGATTTTTAAGTGAAATTCCCCAGAAAATTGTTTCTTTATTTTCAACCCGTTGTTTAATCGTTAAAATAAAACCCAATGCATCATAATTGGTTTGCGGCGGAATTCTTTTTAAAAATTTATTGATCTCTTCATTACTTCTAATTTTCAGAATATCTTCAGCATGATTTTCGTTAATCGGTTTTAAAACTAATCGTTCAGTTTCCAGTTTCATATTTCAAAAGTAATAAAACCTTGTTGAAAATTAATTTAATATTAAAATTGAACCATTAAGATTTATTAAGAAGTTAAGTTTTATTAAGGAAAATCAAATAGATTTTTTTTAGAAGCAAACTTAAAACAGCGAAGCTTAACTTAATACTCTTAACACCTTAATAGAATCTTAATGGTTCAAAATAAAATACATTTTCAAATTATCAAATTAATTCATTATCAAATTAATTATCTTTGCAATGTGTATATAAATAAAGAAGATTTAGACGAATTAGAGTTTCCGCAACTGCTTGCGGAAATTGCTCCTTTTGCATATTCTCCGAAAACGAGAAATAAAATCCTTGAACTTCGTCCGATGAACATTGACGAAGCTGAAGTTTCATTAAAAAAAACTTCCGAATATTTATCGAGTTTTGAAAGTTCGAATGTGATTCCATTTGATGAGTATGAAGATATTGAAAATGAGCTGAAATTGATGCTGATCGAGAATTACCGATTGGAAAATGCAGCTTTTATCAAAATAAAAACACTTACGGAACAGATCGGGAAACTGCAAAAGTTTTTTCCAACCATGACCGAAACTTTCCCAAATTTGATTCAGGATGTTTCTGCACTGGAATTTAAAAAGGAAATCATTGATAAAGTTGACAAAGTTTTCAACCGTTTTGGGGAGGTAAAAAGTGAAGCTTCCCCGATTTTAAAAGAATTGAGAACTGAAATTCAGCATGCTAAAAAAGCAATTACCGAAAATTTCAACAGGGCATTATTCAATTATGGGCAAAGTGAATTTCTGGATGAAATTCGTGAAACGATTATTGATGACCAAAGAGTTTTGGCGGTAAAATCTGCCTACAAAAAAAGAGTGGCAGGAAGAGTTTTAAGACTTTCAAAAACAGGTTCTATCACTTACATGCAGCCTGATTCTGTGGTAAAACATCATTTTAAGCTTAAAGAAAGCCAGGAAGAAGAGAAAAAAGAAATCGACAAAATCCTGAGAAAATTAACTGCGGAACTGGCAGAATTCCAACCTCAGCTTTGGAGGTATCAAATGTATATTTTTGATCTTGATTTAACCAGAGCCAAAGCAAAATTTGCGGAGTTAATTAACGGTGTTTTACCAAAAATCAACCGCCATAAAACCTTAAGATTAAAAGACGCTTTCCATCCTTTATTATTTTTAAGAAATAAAGCAGAAAACAAAACCATTTTCCCACAAACATTAGCATTAACGGAACATAACAGAATTATCTGTATTTCCGGACCGAATGCAGGTGGAAAATCGATTACTCTAAAAACGGTCGGATTGCTGCAACTGATGATTCAGAGCGGAATTTTAGTTCCGACACATCCGAAATCCGAAATGTTTTTCTTTGACAAGATAATGACTGACATTGGTGATAATCAATCTATTGAAAATCATCTTTCAACGTATTCGTCAAGGCTGAAAAAAATGGGTGGAATTATTCGTGAAGCAGACGGAGAAACGCTTTTGCTGATCGATGAATTCGGAACCGGTTCTGATCCCGAATTGGGTGGAGCATTGGCGGAAAGCTTTTTAGAGTTTTTCTACGACAAAAAAAGTTTTGCGATCATTACAACGCATTATACCAACATCAAACTGGTTGTAGAACAGCTTCCGAATGCTCAAAATGCGGCAATGCTTTTCAACGAAGAAACTTTGGAGCCGATGTACAAACTCGAAGTAGGACAAGCTGGAAGTTCATTTACCTTTGAGGTTGCCGAAAAGAATAAAATCCCGAGATTCATCATTCATTCTGCCAAGAAAAAAGTGGAGCATGATATTGTGAATTTAGATAAAACGATTGTGAAACTTCAACAGGAAAAATACGAAGTTGAAAAGCTGAAGTCTGATCTTGCCGAAAGGAAAGAATCTGTGGAAGACAAGCGAGACAACCTGCAGAAACTGAATGAGCAGCTTCAGCAAAAGCTATTTAACTTCCAGAAACTGTATGAAGATGAGCATCGTAAACTGCAGTTCGGAACGAAGATAGAATCTTTCATCGACAGCTATGTAAAAGGAAAATCGAGGAAAGATGTGGTAAAAGATTTTGTGAAAATCCTGGAGCAGGAAAAATTCAGAAAAATTGGTGCAGATAAAGATGAATCTAAGCGACTTCAGATCGTGAAAAGAAAAATTACGCAGCAACTGAAGAAGGAAGAAGTCATCGAAAAGATTACCGAAACCAACGAAAAAATCGAGGAAAAACGTAAAACCGACAGAGCGGTCTGGATGAAAATCGGGCAACGTGTAAGAATTACGGGAAGCACAAGTGTGGGAACGATCGAAAAAATCTCAAGAAATAAAGTAACGGTAAACTACGGAACTTTTAAGACGACGATTGATGCCGATGAGCTAGAAAGAATTTAATACAATGATAACAGCAAAAACTCATATTACGTTTAAGGATTTTCTAAATTTTAATATTAAAAATTCATTGCCGAGAATTATAATTTTCTCTTTCATCATCCTGTTGTTTTTGGGTTTAAATTTTTACAATACTGAAAACAATGCGCAGAATATCTTAAAATCTGCATCGATCTGGTTTGCTGCAGCATTTGTTTTTATTATTATTCGTTCTTATTTCCGGCTGAAAAATGCTTTTTATTCCAACAAAAAGATTCAGGAAGAGATCATTTATACTTTTACTGATGAAAAAGTTCAGACCAAAGGTGAAACTTTCGAAGGAGATTTTAGCTGGAACACGGTGCATAAAATTATCGAAAAAAAAGACTGGCTTCTGATCTATCAAAGCAAAACGACGATGAATATGGTTCCGAAAAAACATTTTACAAAAAATGAAATTTCAGAATTAAGGAAAATCATCGTAAACAATAAAGTCAGCGCAAAGCTTAGAAATGATTAAATCAATTAAAAAAAATAGAGTGTTATATATGAAACACTCTATTTTTTTTTATTTCTTAATAAATTTAAATTTGGAATTTTCATTTAGTCGAATGAAATATATTCCTTTTATTAAACCACTAATATTAACAGTTTTATTTTTAGTTTTTCCTTTTTGCAATTTTTGTCCTGCAGAATTGTAGATTTCAAAATCAATATCACATGAAATTCCTGAAATATTCAAAACATCTGAAGCTGGATTTGGATAAATACCGATTTTTTTATTTTTAATCGTTTCGTTTACCGCAAGATTAGCCTCTGTTGATAAATACACATCATAATCTTCGACCTCACCATATGCAAAATTACCGCAGCCGTTTGTAACTGCCGTATTTGAAAAAACCACTCTCATCGTAACTGCACAATCGATACTTCCACCAACCGAAGCTAAAGAAGGCACGCTAAACGTATTTGTACTGATATTAGCCGAGCTTGATGTATGATTCATAATTATTTCGCTTGTTTCAAAAGTTCCGTTTGCATTAAAATCAATCCAGGCTGTTACAAAAGCCGCATTTGAATTTATTGCACCTATTTTGGTAGCAGAAATCGTATTGTTTGCAGAATCCCAAGTTAAATAAACTTTACGAGTTGCATCAGGACGGTAATCGGTGTATAAAGATGCAGCAGAATTGCTTACCATTTGCGACAAACCAGTTGAGGAAGGAGTAACGGTAACATTCGAAAGATGCATAAGCCCGGAATTTGCTGACTCTGATGTACAATAATTGAGTTTTGTATTGAAAACCAATATTGCAGACCATGCTCCTGGAACGTTATTGCAGATTTTGGCAACCCGGACTTCATAAGCAGTACAAGGCAATAAGCCATTTAGATTGTAAACGTTTTGATTAGACGGAACTAATGGAGAAGTCCAAGGATAATTTCCGACCGGCCGGAATTCAATAATATAATCTGAAGTATTCGGATCATTTGCCCAACTTACCGTTGCTGCTGTATGAGAAATATTGGTTACTGCAACATTCGCCGGAGCCAACAGATCGCAGAAATAATCTAATTTTGATTTTTCAGAAAAGTTTTTTCCTTGAGATAAATTAAAAGTTGAAAAAATGAAGAATAAGTAAAATAGATTTCTGATCATGTAATTAGTTTTTCTTTAATATTTTTTAAAAATAATAAAAATATTCTTCATCGGGTGATTAAACTTTATTCTTATTTTTGACCAATGCTGTTA
>NZ_JBFRGA010000053.1:0-20402 GCF_052115105.1 Chryseobacterium sp. 2TAF14 | reverse complement strand
AACTAAGACTTCGTTAATTATTCGAAGACTTCAGAATAATCGTAACGTTTGTCATTCAGAACGAAACGCAGAGAAGTGAAGAATCTTAATTAATATTTTAAAGATTGCTTCGTCGCTCCGCTCCTCGCAATGACGACATAGGAAATGTAGGCGTTAAGAAAATAAACGATACGAACGTTAAGAAAATTCTACTGTTTGAAGCGTGACACAGATATCGAATCGAAAAACAAATATTGAATTTGGGCAAGTTTTAGAATTTTTAGAGAGTATAGATTATTTTTAGCAGGAGTTTCCAAGTCTTGAATTTTTGGTTCTTTTGCTTCAAGGCAAAACGAACAAAACATAAATATTGAAAAATAAATTTCAACTGCGTAAAAAGAATGCGCACCAAAGCAATAATTTTGCTTCAACAAAAAAAGTAAGTGTCGTAAAACAGAATTTCTTCGTTAAGAGCGGTTATGCAGGTTCCAATCCTGCTTCCGAAAATTCGGAATGGCGTAATAAGTAACGTGCCGCATACAAAGTCTCTGTTTGATTTTTTACCTTACTTTAAAAAAAACGATGCCGTAAAAAAGAGTTCCTTCGACTTTCACTTGAATTAAAACTCTTTTTAAAAATTGCTCGGTTTAAAAAATAAAAAATAATCAAGTGTCGTTTTAGAATCATACTTCGATATTTAATCTTTGGGTCGCGGGTTCGAACCCCGCCTTTTCTTCGGGAAAAGTAGCTCAGTTGGTAGAGTAAAAGCACTGGAAGATTCTTAATTTTTACCTTGATTTTATAATAAAGAGTGTCGTAGAAAAGGCTTACTTCTGGATATAATTTTGGTTCGAGCCCAAACAATCTTGTAAAAGATTGGGAAGTCTTTCGATTTTTACCTCTTTTTTATTGAATTTACAGAAAGAGTGCCGTTAGAAAAAGCTTACTTCGGTTAATCTTATGATATTGGTTCGACTCCATAAAAATAGGTCTTTAATGACCTGTTGTTTCGTGGTTTTTTCGCCTTTTGCCTCTTTTAAAAATAAAAACAAATGCCGTAGAATAGTGTTACTTCGCTCATCACGACGGGGTCGCAGGTTCGAGTCCTGCCTTTTCCACAAGCGCAAAATCTAAATAGGAAAAGTAGCTCAGTTGGTTAGAGCACGATACGCTTTTCGGTTGTTGCTTTGTTTTAATAAAAGTGTCGTAGAGAAAAGATACTTCGTTACCATTTGAAGGGGAGGAATAATGAAGCAGGTAATTACTGCAAGATTATCCGGTTCGATTCCGGCAAAACGTTGCCCCGCTTTTCTTTTCTTGATTTTTACCTTTTATTTTTTTCCAAAACCTCAATCCTTTCCAGAATACTGGAGAGGATATTTTTTTGATCTGCTGAAAGATAGCCGGCAATTTTATACACTTCTTTCTCCGGATGTAATTCTTTCGGAATTGAAGAAAGATATTTTAAGTTTCCGCTCTCTGTAAAAAGCAAAGTGTCAGGATTTTCTTCTGCAATATTCGACTTAACTAAAAACAAAAAGTCTCCAATTTTATAATTTGATAAAAGCAATGTGTTTGCAGTGAATTCATAGATTAAATCGATATTTGCTAATGCTTTTTGCAGTGAATTATATTTGGAATTATTTTCAAAGCTGTTTTCCTGATAAGGTAATTCTGTATCAAACGAAAGCTGAAACTTTTCAAAATTCTCAGGTTTATTTAAATCATCAATAGTTAAAGGAACAGTTAAAAATTTATCCAAATCAAGATTAAAATAATGAGCTACAGTTAAAAGTGTAGATATTTTTGGTTCAGAACGACCTTCTTCATAAGCGCCAATAACTCCCCTGTTTAAATCAAACAAATCTGCAAAAGCTTGTTGGCTTAAACCTTTTGCCTGTCTTATTGTTTTAATATTAGCTCCGAAAAAACTCATAAGTTCTAATCTTTTTTGCAAATGTAAGATTAATTTTAATTAATTTGCTAATAATATTTGCAATTTAGAATAATTTTATTATATTTGTGTACAATCGAAAATAATTAACTATGAAACGTATTGATTTGATTGAAATTTAACGGATATTTAATTAAAAATAAATATTTATTGTCGATAATTTAATTTTAAAAAAAAATTTAGATATGACCTTTCAGGAATTTTTAACAACAGCTTTTTCGCCGGTCAATACTGTTTTGAGCGTGCTGCTGATTTTGGCGGTTATTTATTGGCTTTTTACGATTATTACAGGTCTGGATATTGATATTGGCCTTGATGCTGATTTGGATATTGATACTAATGCACCCGATGGTCATGTTCATATTCCGAACGATGCTTCCGGATGGATTCATTTTTTGAAATTTCTGAACCTTGATATTGTTCCGATTACGTATTTTCTGACGATATCGCTTTTCCTCACTTGGTTGGGCTCAATTTATCTCGAGGTTTCTGCTTCTTTCGAAATCTGGATTTCAGCATTGCTGGTTGTTCCGATGTTTTTCTTCAGTATGTTATTGACGAAATTAATTTTAAAGCCATTAAATCCTTTTTTCAGGGAAATCAATCACAAAGGAGAAATTTCTCATGACTTTTTAGGAAGACAAGGCAGGATGAAATCAACCATTCACGGAAACAAAATCGGAATTCTCGAAGTTTTTATCGGAAGCGACCCAATGACTTTAATGGTAAAAAGCAAAGACGGAGAGAAGATAGAATACGGAACAACAGTTTATATTGTTGACGAAGCGATTGGAAGGAAATACTTTTATGTGGCAAAAGAAATTAAATTTTAAAAATAAAAATTGAAACATTAAGAAACTGAAGATTTGAAATTTTTTTAAGGTCGGATTAATCTGATTAAGTGAGCGCTGAAAAAATATCTGCAGATATTTCCTTAATCCAACTTAAAAACTTAATAAACCTTAATGGTTCAAAATGTTAGAGTAAATTAAAACACATTTAAAAATAAATAAACTATAAAAATATGAATACACCTTTAATTGTAGGAATCGTTGTCATTGTGGTGGCAACCATTGGATTGATTTTCTGGATTTTATCAATGTATAAAAAAACGGTTCAGGGAATTGTTGTTTTGAGAACGGGTTATGGAGGTACGAAAGTGTTCTTCAACGCAGGAATTGTAATTCCGGTCATCCACAGAATGGAATCTATGGATATTTCAGTAAAAAAACTGGAAATCGCCAGAGAAGGAAGAGCTGGGCTGATTTGTAAAGACAATATGAGAGCCGATATTCAGGTGGCTTTCTTTATCAGAGTAAATAAATCGGTGGATGATATTGTCAATGTGGGTCAGACCATCGGTTGTCAGAGAGCTTCGGATATCAATACTTTGAGAGAATTATTTGAGGCTAAATTTTCTGAAGCTTTGAAAACGGTAGGTAAGAAATTTGAATTTATTGAATTATACGAAGCGAGAAGTGAATTCCGTCAGGAAATTTTAGATATCATCGGAACAGACCTGAATGGCTATGTTTTAGATGACTGTGCGATCGATTATTTAGAGCAGACAAAAATCGAGAATTTAGATAAAGACAATATCTTGGATTCTGAAGGGATTAAAAAGATTACTGAATTAACGGCGACACAAAATATCAAAGCCAATCAGGTTCGCAGAGACGAGGAAAAAACAATCACAAAGCAGAATGTTGAAGCTCGTGAAGCAATTTTAGAATTGGAAAAACAGTTGGCGGAAAAAGAAGAATCTCAGAAAAGAGAAGTTGCCAATATTAAGGCCCGTGAAAATGCTGAAATTTTAAAGGTCAATGAAGAAGAAAGGTTAAAGTATGAAACCGTTCGTATTGCAACCGAAGAAAAACTTCAGATTGCAGAAGAAAATAAATTGAGACAGGTTGTTATCGCTGCTAAAAATAAAGAACGTGCAGATTTGGTTGAAACCGAAAGAGTGCAGAAAGACAAAATGTTGGAAGCAACCGAAAGAGAAAGAATTGTTTCTTTGGCTCAGATTGAAAAAGAAAAAGCAATCGAACTTGAGAAGAAAAATATTCAGGATGCAATCCGTGAGCGTTTAACCATGGAAAAAACCGTAGTTGAAGAACAGCAGGTCATCAAAGATCTGGAAGCTTTCAAAACGGCCGACAGAACGAAGCAGGTTGAAATCACTTTAGCAACCCAGGAAGCTGAGAAGAAATTGATTCAGGAAACAAAAGCGGCAGAAGCAAGAAAATTAGCTGCTGAAAAAGATGCTCAGAAATATGTGATTGAAGCTCAGGCGAAAAGAGATGCTGCTGAAAAAGAAGCTGAAGCCCGTAAAATCATCGCTGATGCAAAAGCAAAAGAAGAAGCAACGGTTGGTTTATCTGAAGCTCAGGTTCTTCATGCAAAAGCCGATGCAGCCGAAAGACAGGGAATTGTAGAAGCGGTTGTTATCGAGAAAAAAGCAGATGCCGTGAAGAAAGAAGGAATTGCTCAGGCGGAAGTCATCAAAGAAAAAGCTTTGGCAGAAGCGGCTGGAATTACCGAAAAAGCAGAAGCAATGAAGAAACTCAACGATGCTGGAAAAGATCACGAAGAATTCCGATTGACTTTGGCGAAAGAAAAAGAAGTAGAATTGGCGCAAATATCAATTCAGAAAGATATTGCACAGGCTCAGGCGGGAGTTTTGGCGGAAGCATTCAAGTCTGCAAAAATTGACATTGTAGGTGGAGATAATACTTTCTTTGATAATGTGATTCGCCAGGTTTCTGCAGGGAAAGGTTTGGATAAATTTATCAGCCACAGTGAAAATGCCACTTTAGTAAAAGAAAATCTTCTAGGTGACGGCGAAAACATCATCGAAAAAGTAATGGGAATGGTTGAAAAATACAACGTTTCTTCCGAAGATATCAAAAATATGAGCATTGCAAGTCTTATTTTTAAACTGAACGGTGTTGCCAATCAGCAGGAAAGAGGACTTCTCGACAGAGCAATGGATATGGCAAGAAATCTAGGCATCGATCAAAAACCGATCCGATAAACCATAGATTTTAAAGAGTCCCGAAGGGACGATTTACTAAAGGATAGGATAAAATCCTATCAATAAGTTGCATTAAAATTATATTGTAAAACTCTCATTGTATGATTTTCAATGATGCTTTGAGAGTTTTTTTAAGCCTTAAGGTTATTACGGTATTAAGTTTATTTAAGAAAATCAATAGATTATTTTAATAAGCGTGAAACTAAAGCGAAGCTAAACTTAATGACTCTTAACTGCTTAATAAACCTTAATGGTTAAAAAAAATAAATGTTTTTAACATGATGATGGTAGTATGAAATCTAGCATCTAACATCTAATATCTCAAAATATGTCAGAACAATTAAATTCAGGGACATACGAAATAATTCAGAACCGTTTGAATGAACAGAAAAACGACCTCATTCAAAGGCTTCAGAAGCTGAACGAAAGCCGTAAGGAAATTTTCGGCGGTGTAGACTTTTCACTTATTGCCAACGAAAGAATTTCTACGGAGCACAATTGCGTTGCCAAAGATATTTTCTCACTGAAAGATATTCTAATCTTTGGCTCAAATGCACATTTGGGTTTACAGACGGAGATCAATATCACTGATGTTTTTTCAATTTATAAAATCAATAATAATCGCTTTGAACCACAAAATTCTTCTTTAATTGGGGATGAAATCTTTATTRACGAGTTCAAAAATCTGTATAAATATTACAGGAATACATTCTTTGCACGCTTTCATTTTACAGAAAACTATTTGTACATGGTTTTTCAGTTGTCGGAAAGTCCGTCAGATATCAAAGCGTTTAAGTGGCTGATTAAAGACAATCAGTTGACGTATGTTGATTCACGGAGCGCTTCAGAAGTGACGTATCCGACTCAACATGGTTTTGCATGGACGAAAGCGACCAGAGATATGCAGCGAAGCGGAAAATTTCCGCATGTTTCTTTGGCTGATAAAGTTTTTGTGGAATCAATCGGTGGAGATTTAACCATAAAAATCGAAGATAATACTGATACCGGCAAGGGAATTTATTCTGAAGAAGTCATTAATAAAGATCAGAATCTCGATGATGCGGAAATCCATTTTTGTGACCTGGATAATCTGGTTTTATTGAAAATCAAGCCTTATCAGGAAAACGAAAGGTATTTTATTTACAATCATAAAGAAAAAACGGTTTCGAGAGTTGATACGCTGAAGTATTCTGCGGTTTTGCTTCCGGAAAATCAGGGCGTTTTGTTTTCAAATGGTTATGCTTTGCAGACGGGAGGTTTAAAAGTAATTTCTCAGGATGTCAACCGGCTTCACTATCTGAAAACCATTCAGGAACCAAACGGTGAAAATTTTATGTATGTTTTTTATGATGATAAAACCAATAATTATCAGCTGATTTCGTATAATATCATTAGCCAGACCATCGAAATACCGATCCGTTGCAGCGGATTTTCAGTTTTGAGTGACGGGAAGCTGATTTATTTAAGAGAAAGTGTAGAAACCACGAAGCATCATTTAGCCCAAATTTGGCAGACTCCGTATTCCAAAGAATTGCTGCCGAATACAAAAAAATCAGATACGCTTCTATACAAAATCGGAAATAAGGATATTGTAAGAGTGATGGCGGAAAGTCAGGAATTGATCACGCTTTTAAATAAAAAAGATTCTTACAGCGGATTGTATGATGATATTGTAAAACTACTATTCTCAATTGACCGAATATATCGATATGCTTTCCCAAATCAGGGCTTTACGTGGAGAAATTATCGGAGCAAGAGATCTAAAATATGTGGATGTTGCTATTCTCGATTCTTTGGAAAAATCATTGTCTGAAAGATCTGAAGAGCTTTCCAATGCGTGTGTAAATTTCCTTCTTCAGGATGATGCGTTGATTCCTTATCAAAACAGAGCGCAGCAGATTTCTGAAAATATTATCAATTTGCAGAAAGCGATTGATGCCAAAACGATTGATGAAGAAATCAATAATTTGTCGGGACAGCTTGAGCTTTTGGTTGATATTGTCAATAATTTAAAAATTGAAGACACCTCACAATCTACGCAGATTATTGAAAATATTTCGGTGATTTTTGCAAGATTAAATCAGGAACGATTAGAGCTTTCAAAAAGGAAAAGAGAGATTTCTGGGAAAGAATTGTCTGCTGATTTTCAGGCACAAATGACGTTGTTTGATCAATCGGTAATTAATTTTCTAGAACTGTCTCAAACTCCCGAAAAATGTGACGAATATCTGACCAAACTTTCCATTCAACTGGAAGAAATGGAAACGAAGTTTGTTGATTTTGATGAATTTATCCAAAAGATTGGCGAAAAACGTGAAGAAGTTTACGGTCATTTTCAAAATAAAAGAGTTCAGTTAACAGAATCCCGAAACAAGCGAACCCAAAGTTTATACGATTCTGCGCAGCGAATTTTAAAATCAGTTCAGACAAAATCTGAATCTTTTGATTCTGAAAATGAAATCAACGGTTATTTTGCGACTGATTTAATGGTTGAAAAAGTCCGTGATATTTCCCGACAGCTAATGGAAATGGAGGATTCTGCAAAAGCGGAAGAAATCCAGACTTTATTGAAAACTTCTCAGCAGGAAGCAGTCAGAAAACTTAAAGATAAAAAAGAAATTTATGCGGACGGAGACAATGTAATTGCTTTGGGCGATTATAAATTTGCGGTCAACCGTCAGAAATTAGACCTGACTTTGGTGTTAAGAAATGCTCAGTATTATTATCATTTGACGGGAACTGCATTTTATGAGCCTTTAAATTTTGAAACGATTTCAGATTACAAAGAAGTTTGGAACCAGGAATATATTTCAGAAAATCAGATTGTAAAACGTTTTGAATATTTAGCATGGAATGTCTTTTCGCAAAATAAAAATATCAATATAGAAGAACAGAACCGAATTGCCATTCAACAATTTATGACGGAGCATTTTGGCGAAGGTTTGGTAAAAGGAATTCACGATGAAGATGCATTGACGATTGTTTCAAAATTGCAGCAGATGCACAATGAATTAGGATTGATGCAGTTTACGCCGAAAGAAAGAGCTTTAGCGCAGTTGTTTTGGTATTTTTTGAATCAGGAAAGGAAAGAATATTACCAAAAGCAGTTTGAGGCGGCGAATTTAATTTCAAAATCATTTACAACAGATAAGGGTTTTCAATATTTAAATGAAGAATTGTCGAATGAAATAAAATCATTTGCCCAAAACAATCATCTTTTTGCTGAAGTAAATTATCTGAATGCGGCAATTTACCTGAAAAGAGAAAACAAATCGGCGTTTTWGGTTTCGGAAAAAGCAGGTTTATTGTATGAATCATTTTTAAAAGATTTAAAAGAAAAAGGAAAAGATTTAGAATTTATCGACCAGTTGAATGCTTTAAAACAATATCCTGCAGCCTGTTTTTCTATTGCGGAAAGTGCTTTGAAWGCGTTCTTGCTTAATTCAGAATCAAACTTTGAAGATGATATTAAAAAAGAAGCAGCCGTATTTTTTGTAACGCAGAATTTTGATGCTAAAAATATTCTTCATGTTGCTTATGAAACGGTTTTGAGAGGTTTAAAATCTTTAGAAAAAGATGTCGATTACGCTTTGAATTATTATGAATTCAGTTCCCGTTTATCAAATTTCAATGAAGTGGTTGTTCCGAAATACAAACAACTTCAGGAATTGAAGGCGAAATGGGTCAACGATAAAAAGAAAGCTCTGAAAATCGATACTTTTAAATCTCAGGTTTTAAGTTCTTTTGTAAGAAACAGATTGATTAATGATGTGTATTTTCCATTAATCGGAGCCAATTTAGCCAAACAATTAGGAACAGTCGGAAACGACAAACGTACCGACAGAATGGGAATGTTGCTTTTGGTTTCGCCTCCTGGTTACGGAAAAACAACGTTAATGGAATATATGGCTGACCGAATGGGATTGGTTTTCATGAAAATCAACGGTCCGTCAATTGGTCACGATATTGTTTCGACAGATCCGAATGAAGCGAAAAATGCCGGAGCAAAACAGGAACTTGAAAAGCTGAATTTAGCTTTGGAAATGGGTGATAATGTGATGTTATATCTTGATGATATTCAGCATTGTAATCCTGAATTTTTGCAGAAATTTATCTCTTTAGCCGACGGACAAAGAAAAATCGAGGGAATTTATAATGGCGAAAGTAAAACTTACGATTTGAGATCAAAACGTTTTTGCTTGGTAATGGCTGGAAATCCGTACACGGAAAGTGGTGAGAAATTCAGAATTCCGGATATGTTGGCAAACCGTTCGGATACTTACAATTTAGGAGAAATTTCAGGAAGTAAAACCGAATTGTTTGATTTAAGCTTAATTGAAAATGCTTTGATGTCAAACGATTACCTCACGAGATTGACGCAATTCGGAATGGAAAATCTTTACAATCTGTACGACAGTATTCAATCGAACTCACCAAATGTTGATTTGGCAGGAAATTTCAGTTCAAACGAAATTTCAGATTTCAGAAAAGTGCTTGAAAATACTTTGAAAGTAAGAGATGTTGTTTTAAAAGTTAATAAACAATACATTAATTCTGCGGCAATGTCTGATGAATACAGGAACGAGCCGGCTTTCAAATTGCAGGGTTCTTACCGGAATATGAACAAACTGATTACGCAGATTCAGCCTATTTTAAAAGAGGAAGAAGTAATACAAATTGTTTTAAATCATTATCAAAATGAATCCCAGACTTTGACCACCGGAGCAGAATCGAATATGCTTAAATTAAAAGAATTAATGAATATCATTTCGGAAGATGAAAATCACCGTTGGGAAGAAATCAAAAAAACTTTTGTTAAAAATAAGACGATAAAAGGTTTAGGAGAAAATGACCGGATTACGCAGGTAATTGCTTTATTAGCCCAGTTCAGCGAAGGTTTAGACGGAATAAAAGATGTTTTGAATAAAAATTAAAAAAGCAAAAAACACTACTTTCGAGTAGTGTTTTTTTTGTTTCTATGAGTTGTTTTGAAGTTCTTCTTCAAGAATTTTTTTCCATTTGGAAAAAGTAGTTCGGCTGATGTTGTATTTTCTTGACATAAAGCTTGTCGACAAATCGTGTTTTTTCTGATAATTCAGAAATTTCATCATTGTTTTTTTGTCGTACGTTTTAAGCTGCTGATTGGTTTTTGAAGTTTCTTTGCTCTGTTTGAAAAGTTTTTCATTCAGCTTTAAGATCTCTTCTGTAGAGTCTAATTTGTCTAATTGTTCCCTTATTTTCGGGCATTCCAGTTTTTCCGGATATTGTTTTTGCAAAAGATCCTGGTAAATTCTGTTGTAATTTGGTTTCATAAATTTGGTGTGTTTAGTTATTTAGCTTTTCTTTTGAATCCAGCGGTGAAGCGTGCTTTTCGGGATAGAATATTCTTTAATTACATCAGCCTGGGTCATTTCACCCGATTCTATTCTTCCCAGAATGAAATTTTTTATTTCCTGAGTATATATGTTTTTTCTGAATTGTGGTGTTTTTTCAGATTTTGAAGTATTGGTTTTATTGACGGCAGAAGGAGGTGCGTATAAAATCAGATGCGAGCTGTAAAGCCTGAAGAAGTCGTATTCCAACAGTTTGCTCCATCTCAGAAGAATCTCGGTGTCTACAGATTTGCTTTCATAGATTTTTTCAACAAACTCTTCATCTTTCGCCAGAAAATTACAGATCCTTTCAATAGAAATGTTCTTGTGATCTACCATTTCTTTGATATATTCACCTATATGGATGTTTTTGTACAACATTTACTAATAATCGATTTTTTTTAAATTAATTACATTTTGTGTAATAAAGAAATGATTCTGAGTTCTAAATAAACGGTGAAACAAATTTTCAGTTTTTAATTTATTTAAAAAAAAGCAGTTGCTTAATTCCTTTATAATATTAAATATTTGGTTTTGTAAAAAGTTGATTCCGCCAATCTGTGTTTTTGGTTGGGTTCTGAATCAAGCTTTAATTCAAATGTTAAATTTGGTATTAGTACATTTTAAAGTAATTCAATAAAAGCTGAACTTATCAAACGCTTTTGTATAAATTATGTAACATAATGTTATTTTGTACTACAAAATATTTACCTGATTCACTTTCCAAAATTAAAAAAAAATACGAACAATCACTATTCTTTATTTAGATAAATAGTAAGAATTTTTAATTTATGTTGAAAATAGATTGTTAAAAAATACTCAAAAGGATTGAATTTTGAATTCATATTGTTTCTTTCTTATACATTTTCAATATAATACAATTCATACGCTGCTGAATAATGAATACCGATCGTCTAATAACAGTTAAGAAGTCTTATTTTTGCAGATGAAAAATAAGCTGGTTTATTAAAAAACAATGTAAGTATTATTTCATATTTGTATTTTAATAATAAATCGTCATAATCTTTAATAATTTTATAATTTTCCCTATGCAGTCTCTCGCTTTATTTGATTTTTCAAAAAAAATAAATCTTAAAAACGAAATTTTAGCAGGATTAACCGTTGCGATGACGATGATTCCGGAGTCTCTTTCATTTGCAATTTTAGCGGGGCTTTCTCCATTAACAGGATTATATGCTGCTTTTATGATGGGTTTAGTAACTGCAGTTTTGGGCGGTCGCCCCGGAATGGTTTCCGGTGGAGCAGGAGCTACAATCGTTGTTTTGATTGCTTTAATAAAATCTCACGGAGTAGAATATCTCTTCGCAACTGTAGCGCTCGCTGGGATTTTTCAATTACTGGTTGGTGTTTTCAAGCTCGGAAAGTTTGTAAGATTGATTCCGCAACCTGTAATGTACGGCTTTTTGAATGGTTTGGCTGTCATTATTTTTATGGCACAGGTCGAACAATTTAAAATCATTGATGCAAATGGAGTGGTGAGTTGGCTGGAAGGTGCTTCTTTATATATAATGGCTGGACTTACAGTTTTAACGATTGCTGTAGTTTATTTTTTTCCGAAAATCACCAAAGTTGTTCCGGCTTCTTTAGTTGCTATTTTAGTAGTTTTCGCCATCGTTATGGGTTTTAATATTAACACCAAAACCGTTGCAGATATTGCCCACATTAGCGGAAGTTTGCCAAGTTTTAAAATACCGCATCTTCCTTTTTCATTAGAAACTTTACAGATTATTTTTCCTTATGCTTTAATTATGGCAGGAGTTGGGTTGATTGAGTCTCTCTTAACCTTATCTATGGTCGATGAAATTACCAATTCGAAAGGAAGCGCTAATAAAGAATCCGTAGCTCAGGGTTTAGCCAATATTACCAACGGTTTTTTCGGCGGAATGGGAGGTTGTGCGATGGTTGCTCAAACTTTGGTTAATTTAAATGCAGGTTCCAGAGCCCGACTTTCAGGAATTATTGCTTCAATTACGATTTTATTTATCATTTTAGTCGGGGCTCCGTTTATTGAAAAAATTCCGATGGCAGCTTTAGTTGGCGTGATGATGATGGTTGCAATCAGTACTTTTCAGTGGGTGTCGATCAGGATTGTCAACAAAATGCCGAAATCCGATATTTTTGTAGGAATTACAGTGGCTTTAATTACCATTGTTCTTCACAATTTAGCATTAGCTGTTTTGATTGGAGTTGTGATCTCTGCCTTGGTTTTTGCCTGGGATAATGCGAAAAGAATTCGTGCCAGAAAACACATTGACGAAAACGGAATTAAGCATTACGAAATTTTCGGACCTTTATTTTTTGGTTCTGTAACGGCTTTTACAGATAAGTTTGATCCGGTAAATGACCCTGAGGAAATTATTGTCGATTTTAAAGAAAGCAGAATTGTAGATATGAGCGCGATTGATGCATTAGCCAAATTATCAAAAAAATACGCTCAGCAAAACAAAAAATTACATTTAAAACATCTCAGTGAAGACTGCCGTAAAATGTTAAAAAATGCCGAAGCCGTAATAGAGGTAAATATTCAGGATGATCCTACGTATAAAGTAATGCCTGAGAAGTAGAGTTTGAGAGTGGGAGTGTTTTAGAGTTTGGTGAGTTTTTATAGAGACAAGAAGAGTCCCGAAGGGACGATTTAAAATAGAATCGTATAAAATGCGATTAAAAAAATAAAATCAAAAGTGTAAAATACCAAAAAAAGAACCTGTGAAAATCCGTGCGATCTGCGGGAAATAGAAAATTTCTAATTGATCATTAACAATTCACCCAATAACCCAACAAGGACTGTAAAATAAAATTTACAGCCCTCGTTTTTTAGGTTATTAATCATTAAAAAATCATTTTACCGTAAAGAATTTCAAAAAAATATTTATAAAAGTAAAACCCTTATCTAGTTCGTCTTTTATTAAAATCTTAAAAAATCTTAAAAAAAATCAAGATTGAATGAAAAATTTTATCTTTGAAAGGAATTGAAAAATAAAACACAGAGTGATGATTAGAAAATGTAAAATATTTAGAAAAATCTTTTTCAATCAAAGCTATAACAATTAACTTACCCTATTTTGAAAACAGATATCGACATTCACAAGCACGATCATTTTTCGTTTGATCTATGGCTTACTTTAATAAAATCTCACCCCGAATTTAAGACAAAAAGAGTTGAGCTTTTTTCTTCTTTTTTTGATGTGAATAAACCTATTGATGAAGTTGCAAAGACAGTGAAATATTATGATGATCTTTGTAATAATATTAATGAGGTTATCGGCGGAAATGTCGATACTTTCGAGATTTATTTGTTAATTTTAAATTCTTTGAATGTTGATATAAAGCAACTCACCCAAGAAAATTTTAATGAATTTTACCAAAAAAGTGAAGATCTTTTTTTAGAATATAAACCTGTGGTGATTTTTGACGAATTGCACAATTTTTTTGATGAAATTAAAAATCAGGGGAAAACGATCAATATTTTAAGCAATACCGGCTTTATTAAAGGTACAACCATGCGGAAGTTTTTGATGAACGAAAACCTCGATCAGTACATCGATTTTCATATTTATTCTGATGAGATTAAATGTTCTAAGCCCAATCCTCTGGTTTTTCAGGAAGTGAAAAATCAGATCAAAAATCAGGAGCTTCAAATGGAGCAGATTTTGCATATTGGAGACAATCCGATTGCCGATTACAAAGGCGCAAAAGATTTCGGATTCAACGCACACCTACTCAAACACCAAATATAAATTATGAACAGGCGTTACAGTTTACATAAAATAAATTCTGCAGAGGAGTTTACATTTTGCCCCTCAGAATACAGCTATTTTAAATATGGCGATAAATTTTTTGCTGAAAAATTTGCGAAGGAACTTTTTGACGGTTTCATCAGTCAGCATCCTGAAATTTTAGATACTGATAAAGAAATCGTGGTTTTGCCAAGTCCGTATATGGCGATTCCGACGGCTTCTAATTTTCTGTGTTTTTACTTTAAAAAGCATCTTGATTTCTATCTTTTTCAAAAAGGGAAAAAGTCGAGCATTATTTCGAAAATCAACAGGAATCATACGTATACAACCGATTACGGAACTTTAAGTTTTGAAGACCGTAAAAATCTGATTGCCAATGACACATATTATCTCGATAAAGATTTTTTGAGAGGAAAACTCTGCATTTTCATCGATGATATTAAAATCACCGGAAGCCACGAGTACACTGTGAATAARATTCTCAATCAATATGCAGTAAATGCTGATTTTCTTTTTATGTATTATGCGGAATTAACGAATCTTGAGATTGATCCGAAGATTGAAAACTTTTTCAATTATTACACGGTAAAAAATGTTCAGGATGTGGTGGAAGTAATGTCTAAAGAAAGTTTTCAGTTTAATACGAGAATTGTAAAGTATATTTTAGGCTTAAATTCCGAAAATTTTGAGTATCTTACCTCAAATGTTAAAAAACAGCATACAGAAGACCTGATTGAGCTTGCAATAAGCAACAATTACCATTTAATAAAAGAATACGAAAATAACATAAACACTTTAACACAAACAGAAATCTATTATGGCAATTAACTTACAGAAAGGGCAAAGAGAAAATATAAATGCACCAAAATTTACCATCGGATTAGGATGGGATATCAATAATACATCTACAGGCGGAGCTTTCGACCTTGATGCGTCTTTATTCCTGTTGAATGACAGCAAAAAATTGGTTTCAGACAACCATTTTATTTTTTACAATAACCTTGAATCTCCGGATAAAGCCGTAATTCATTCCGGTGACAACTTAACTGGTGACGGTGATGGAGATGATGAGCAGATAAAAATTGATTTAACTAAAATTGATTCTGCAGTAAAGGAAATTACAGTTGTTGTTACCATTCACGAAGCAGATACGAGAAGACAAAACTTTGGGCAGGTAAGAAATTCTTTTATCAGAATTTTTAATACAGATACCAACGAAGAGATTTTGAAATATGAATTAGACGAAGATTTTTCTATCGAAACTGCTGTAGAATTCGGAAGAATCTACAATAGAAACGGCGAATGGAAATTTGAAGCGGTTGGAAGCGGGCAGAGAGAAGGTCTGGATAAATTTGTATCAATGTATCAATAATCACAATTATGGATAATCAACAAAATAACCAAAACGATCCGTTAGGATCAATTGAGCCTTTAAAAAGTTTCGATCCGACACCTTCAATGAGTCAGTCGTTACAACCGGATCCTGCAGCTCCTCCCGTTCTTATGGATCGTGACGGAAATGTGAATTTAAGCCAGATTCAGGATGCAGACCGTGCAAAATATGAAATGGTTGCCAATTCTATCGACGAAACAAATCCGGGATCGATTGTAAATTTCGGTTCGGAATTACAAAAAACTTTGGCAAATCAGAGTGACAGTTTCTTAGGAAATGTAAGAAGATCAAATTCAGGCGAAGTAGGAGAATTGATCAATAATTTATTGATTGAATTAAATTATGTTGACGTTGACGAAATCAATAACGGCGGAGTAAAAGGTTTTTTAAGCAAAATTCCTTTTATGAAAAAAATGCTGACTCAGGTTGATAATCTTTTCGCTAAATATGATAAAATTACAAGCAATATCGACCAGATTTCGCATAAAGTAAACGCCGGAATTATTACTTCAACGAAAGATAATGCAGTTTTGCAGACAATTTTCGACAGCAATGTGAATTCAATCAAAGCAATTGAAGATTTAGTAATTGCCGGAAATTTAAGAATGGAAAAAGCTGCAGTTGAATTAGCTCAAATGGAAGCCAACGTTCAGAATTTTGCCGATTACCAGATTGCTGACAAAAGAGATTTTATCAACAGATTAGACAGAAGATTGGCAGATTTGAAAGTGGTTCGTCTGATTATGATGCAGTCTCTTCCGCAAATCAGGTTGGTGCAGAATAACAACGTTTCGATTGCTGAAAAGGCGCAAACTATTTTGACAACGACTTTACCGGTTTGGAAAAACCAGCTTTCTTTGGCAGTAGCGATGCACAGACAACAGCAGAATATCGAGATTCAGCAGAGAGTTTCTCAGACTACTGAAGATATTTTAAAGAAAAATGCAGAGCGTCTCGGTCAAAATTCAAGAAATGTAGCGAGAGCAAACGAACAGACTATTGTTTCGGCTGAAACGTTGAAAGAAACGACTGCAATGTTAATCAATACATTGAATGAAGTAAAACAGATTCAAAAACAAGGTACGGAAAGCAGAAGAAAACTGGATCAGGATCTTCAAAGTCTGGAACACGAATTAAAAGCAAACATCAGAGGTTAATAAGAGGGTAAAAAGGTGAATGAGGAGGTTGCAATCATAATGTCTCAAAGCAAAAGAAGATTAACAAGGCTTAAACTTCTGGCTAATTTCTTTGAAAATGTTGATATCATTGCGATTTATATCAAAACAGATATCATTCATAATTTATTTAATGAAAATCAGACATTAGATTTTAATAAGCTTGAACTATTTCATCTTCAGTATACCGACAGTCTCATCGAATTGTTGACCAAGATCAAAAAGAAAAAAGAAAACGATTTGCTGGCTGTTATCAACGAAATCAATATCAATAACCGATATATTGCTTCTTTCGAAGAAAAAAAGACCGACAGTTTTGAAACCGACAGGAAGATCTACAGCGGGATTTTTTCTGAACATCTGAAAAATCTCTACAAAGATCTCACAGAAGACAGAGCAATGCTGAACTGGAATGATGTGCTGTATTTTCATAAAAAATATGCCGCAGAATTTTACAGAACAGATTTTGATGAAGACAAACTGAAACCTAATTCTGTCCCGTTCTACCAGTATCAGGATTATTGCATCGAAAGAAAATTGTTGGGAAAACTCAATATTCAGAATTTTAAAGTTCGTTTTGTCTGCGGTTATCGTGTTGAAAGAGATGAGTATGAATTGTTTAAGATTTTTCAGTCTGATGAGCATTTCGTTTTCAATGTTGAAGAAAAGAAAATGTATCTGATTGATGATGAAGATTTGGAATCATTAAATACCAATGAAAATGAATCAAATCAGATTTCAATCATCAATCAGCTGAAAAGAAAGAACGAAGATCTTACCGAAACGATGGAATTCAGGAAAAAAGAACTTTCACCAGATGTAACGGCGGTCTTGAAAGATTATCTCAGAAATCTGGAGAGCATTGATATTATGAGTAAAATATTTGATGTGAACGAAGAGACAAATATTCTTCGCGCAATGCTTAATTTGAATATAAATAATTAAAAAAGTGAATGGTCAATTGTGAAATGTGAATTTTACAATCATTCCTTTAAACCAAAAAACAAAATATTTAAGTATGCAAATTTTCTTAGCTAAGTGAAATCGAAGATTCGACGAAGTCAAACGACTTTGCCTCAAATATATATTTAACTTATTTGAATCGGCGAAACTTCGTTTTGCGAACGAAAAATATTCAGAACAAATTTTAAAAAAAATCTTTGCAGACATTGCATTTAATTTAAATTTAAATGACTGAAAAACTATATTAACTAATTAACTAAAAATAACTAACATAATAATGGCTATTAACTTACAAAAAGGTCAAAGAATAAACCTTACCAAAGAAAACGGAACGACACTTTCCCAGGCTTGCGTAGGAATCAACTGGGGTGCAATCGAGAAGAAAAGCTTTTTCGGCGGAACTTCAAAAGAAGCAGTAGACTTAGATGGAAGCTGTATTTTATATGATTCAAACAAAAATGCAACGGAAGTAATCTATTTCGGAAATTTAAAATCAAAAAATGGATCTGTAAAACACAGTGGCGATGATTTGACGGGTGATGTAAACGGTGATGACGGATTAGATAACGAAGTAATCACTGTAGATTTTGCTAATTTAGATCCTGCTGTTGAGCATGTTGCTATGGTTTTACACAGTTACAGAGGTCAGGATTTCGGAACGATTCCTTTTGCGTCAATCAGAATTTATGAAGGAACTCCTACAAACGTAAGAGAGGTTTTTGCTAAATATGATATCGCAAACGATAAATCTTTCAGCGGTCACGTTTCAATGGTGATGGGAGTTTTCTACAAGAGAAACGGCGAATGGAAGTTCAATGCGATCGGAGATCCTACTTCAGATAAAAAATTAGAGCAGACGGTACAAACTGTTCAGCAAAAATATTTATAGAAAAATTAGTTCATTCAATAGAAATGGGCTTTAGCCCATTTAGACTAAGATAAATTCATCTTTGGCTTTAGCCAAAACTTATTTATTGAATGCATTATTTTATTGAAATTAAAATAGATTTAAATAAGCAATAGCTGTATATTTACAACTATTGCTTTTATCATATAATAAACAAAAACTAAAGTGGAACAACATCAAAGTATTTTAGAACTGCACCCGGGTTTGGTGTGGGGATTTGCGGTAACAGTTGTGATCATGTTACTTCTCGATTTGGGAGTTTTTAATAAAAAAAGTCATGAGGTTTCTTCCAAAGAAGCTACAATCTGGTCAATTGTTTGGATCTCGCTGTCAATGGTTTTTTCCGGAGTTGTATATTGGGTTTTCAATCAGGCCGAAGGTCATGCTTTAGCAGTAGAAAAATTTACACAATATCAGGCTGCTTATTGGATTGAGAAAGCGCTTTCTGTAGATAATCTCTTCGTATTTATTCTGGTTTTTGGCTTTTTTAAAGTTCCAAAATTTTTACACCATAAAGTTTTATTCTGGGGAATTATTGGAGCTTTGATTTTCAGGGCAATCTTTATTTTTGCTGGAGTTGAACTGATTGATTTAACGTATTTACCTGAGATGAATGTCTTTGGTCACACCGTGAGAATCAACGTAGTGATGACGCTTTTTGGCTTGTTCCTGATTTATGCTGGAATCAAATCCTGGGGTGACGGTGGAGACGATGATGATGAAGATTACAGCAATACGGCAGGAGCAAAACTGATCAAAAGTTTCTGGAAAGTTTCAGATAACTATGATGGCGATAAGTTTTTTACCGTGCAAAACGGAGTGAAAATGGCGACACCTTTATTGGTTGTTGTTGGGGTAATCGAGTTTACAGACGTTCTTTTTGCGGTAGATTCTATCCCTGCTATTTTTGCGATTTCAAACGACCCTTTTATCCTTTATACATCAAATATTTTTGCGATTTTAGGATTGAGATCCTTGTATTTCTTGCTGGCGAACTTCATTCATATGTTCAGCAAGCTTCCTTACGGATTGGCAATTATTTTGGCATTTATCGGGGTGAAAATGTTAATTGCACCTTGGTATCATATCTCATCTCCGGTTTCATTAGGAATTGTAGGCGGTGTCTTGGTACTTTCGGTACTTATTTCTATCATGTTTCCCGACAAGAAAGATGATGAAGTAAAAGAATAACTAAATAAAAAATAATACATAGAAGGCTTTACAAATCGTAAAGCCTTTCTTATTTCTAAAATTTAACGAATATTAAAATTCACAACTCACTTGCGAAGCAAAATTCACCATTGATCTTTCCATCAACCATCAACCATCAACCAACCACCAACAACATTATCTATATTTCAACAGCTTATTAATCTTCTTTCTCGTCTGCAGCGAAACTTTATACGCTTCATCTCTGAGTTTCTGAATTTTTCCGACAGGCTGAAAGATTTCAGCGCTTTCAAAAGGATTGAAAGATAGAAGTTCGTTTTCACAGCCTTTTGGATTAAGTAACGAGTCTTTTTCAATTTTAATTTCCCCGATTTTGATGAAAGGCGAATTTTTCCATTCGATATTAAGCTTGTTGATCGGCTGATCATTCAGATTATAGCAAAATTGGATGTATACCTCAGCAAAATAATCATGAGTTTTGCAAAAACTTTCAACGGCTTCCTTTACTGAATCTCTTTTGCCGAAATTTTTATTTGAGTTTTTAGGACTTACCTTAATTTTAATCATTTTATCGTCAAAACGATAAGCTCCCACAGAATGATAATCAAAAGAAAGGATGAAATTATTTTTGTTTAAAATAAGTTTCCAGACATTTTTTAAAAAAGATGGGTTTAATGTGAAAGGAATTACCTTATAG
>NZ_JBFRGA010000052.1:0-17952 GCF_052115105.1 Chryseobacterium sp. 2TAF14 | reverse complement strand
GTTTTTATAAGAATGTAATACGCCTAAATCAAGAGGTAACGAATGAAAATTCTTAAAGTCTTGAAATTGGTAATTTCTCTGTAATGTAAACTGTCTTATGAAAAGGAGTGATATATATAAACATATATTATGTTTTATCTCATTACTTGTACCCAGGTTGTCGATATCTGGAAAATAATATCTATATTCTATAGGATCTTCTAAATCTCTATAGATATTGGCAAAGTGCTCAAACCATTCAAATATTTCATCCATTGTAGATGGCAATAGTTCATATTTGGGTGGTGATGACTGAGAAAATGTCAGCATGTATTTTAGTATATCATAATTTGACAAGTAAAATTGCAATCCTCCAAGTGCATAATTTAACTCAAGAAATTTTTTTCTCTCCTTTTCAATTTTATCGATTTCTTCAATATTTGCGATTTTTGTAGATGCAATCTCAAATTCGGGGGCTATTCGGGCGAGACTGAATTGTAAATGCTGGGACGCCGTTGACCAGTAATTTGAAATTGATTTCTTGTGATTTGCTGATGCTAAAATATTTCGCCAAAGCCATTTGTATGTTTCTTTGGAAATTGTACTGTATGTAAAGTTTTCCCCTAAAAGAAATATAGCCGAAGATGCCAGATTCCCAAGTTTGCTGAACTTTCTATCATTGCTATCTATTGAGGTAGTTATAATTTCGTTTGTGATGTAATATAAATCGAATGGATAAACCGTACCTTCAATATTCTTATTATCCTTCCTAAATTTCATAAACTGATTATAATAGAAATTTACTAATGTTTCTCCAATATGTGGATCCTGGTTTCTAATTGAATGTATCGTTAATTCATTAATCGTTTTTAGATAATAAGTCTTAGATTGATTTTTGTCCTCTTTTTTGTTTTCGTAACTATTAACTAGATGTAAAATCAGCTTTGAGGTTTTTGAACGAAATAACACTATTCTATTCAACCAAATCATAAAAGATACCGTTAGGGCTATTGTCAATAAAAAAATGATGAAATCTGCAGAGTTCTCAATCAAATAAATATTTTGAAGGCATGAAATTGGCGGGAGATTAAGTATTTTAAAAATAAAACTAATTAATGTAAGGATTAATATAAGCTGAAAATATGAAATCCCAAATATCGTTTTTGTTTGAGGAAATTTCTGATCAAAAACATTTGATAAATACTCAGAGTTATATTTTTCTCCTATATTAGAAATCTTATCAATAATTATGGGATAAGCAATACTTAATATTGCTACATCTATATAGACGCATATTTCAACGATATATTTCATGATTATCAGATTACAGGATTAGTCTTGTAAGATAATAATATCTTATTAATTACTCTAGAATAATTGTCTGAAAAATATAATGTTTGGTGTCTGCAATTCGAAAAATTATTTTTTATTAAATGTCTTCCGAGACTTCCAAGATCTAACCGTCATCGTATGCTACTTTATACTTTATCAATTTTAATTTATAATTAATTTATTAGTCGAGTTGCTACCTTTATTAGGTGAGCATTTCTGCTAGGTTCAACGTTAGTAATTCTAATGAAAATTTGTACTAAAAATCCCCGCCTTAGCTAGTACTCCGCCAAAAAATAAAATCATTATGAATTTAGGATGATTATGAAGATAAGTTTCAATCATCTTTAGAGTTACAAATAATTTTAAAAGGCAATAAATTTTAGAAGAAGAACTATTAATTAATCAGATTTTATTTTCTTCTTTTTCGTTGCTGCTTCTTCATTTGTGATTCAAAAACTTGTTCCTCCTCATTAATTGTATCTGTAGGAAGTAAAGTGCTAAAGAACCCATGAAACATCTCGTGAATTCCTTCAGGAAAATTATGCTCAAAGGATTTTATATCAGGTAAATTATCATTTTGAAGAGCATTGAATGCTATTTTTTTTGGTATTTCTACTTGATTCCACAGTTTATTAAATGCATTGGCAGAAAGATCTTTATGTAACTGTGAACCGTTCCATACTAATTTTGAATTATGGTCGATGAATGTTATTCCATATATTCTTCCTTGGTCACTTTTTCTAATAACAGCTGCAATTCCCTGTTCACTAAGTTGCATTTTAAAAGAAGCTTCGGAGTTACTGGTACTGATTGCTGTTTCTATTGTTCTCTTAAGCATTGATTTGGTTGGATCATTTTTCATCGTTGCTTTTGATTTCTCAATGCGTGCATAAATAGTTTCCAATCTTGCATGTTGACCGAACAGAGATGACTTAAAAGGATGACTTATTTTTTTTCCATTTTCATCCATGACGAAATACACTGTCCCTTTTCTCATTTTTCCATGCAATTCTCCGCTAACTTCTTCAAGAGTAATATTGAATTGAGAGAGTAATGCATTATAAGCACCAATACTTTGAAAACCGTAGGATTGAGGTATGTGTCTTAATATGGATGACAGCTGAGTTTTGATGTTACCCTTTGTATAGTCGATGGGCTTAAAATTTAATTTCTGATTTGAGCTTTTAATCAAGTTCGCTACTTTTAAATTATATTGTTTTTCCAATTCTCTGCATATTTTCATTGATCGATGATGGTCATAGGTGTCCGGTATTTTCTTTCCATCTAACTGAACACAAGTGGTCACGATATGAATATGCGTCCTGTCAATATCGGCATGTTTAAAAACGACATAAGGTTGATTGCCGTAACCCATTTCGTGCATATATTGCTGCGCTATTTTGCGGTAGTCCTTGTCATCAACTTTATCTTCCGGATCTGGATTAAGTGAGATATGTCTTACCGGTTTTTCAGTTTTATTGTTGGCAATCAAATAAGGTTCGAAATACTGATGAAAAAATTGGACAGAATACGGTCGATCCCACAAATCTGGAATTTTATTTGTGAACAGAACGGTTCCGTTTTCCTTGTAAACTTTCTGCTGATTATAGGTAAGGGCACCCCAAAGATTTTCCCCTTTTCCAATCTTTGCAATCATTCCTCAATATTTTTTTGGATATGCTGTAATTCAAATTCTTTTGTTAATTCTATGATTTGTTTACAGAGTAAAGCCAGTTCTTTGGTGTGGTTTTCAAGTTTAAAAAGATAGAAGGCTGCTCTTTTCTCAGTAAAATTTCGATACAAAATTTTTACAATTTGGTTATAATTGTTTCCAATGGCCTGAAACTGATAAAAAAATTTAGTCAACTTTGTGTGGTAATCCATTGTCGAAACATCCATTGTGACAATCTTTAATTCTTTCTGAAATAAAATTCTTGTAATAAATTTTGCTTTATTATTTATTCCAGAAGCCTCATATAACTTTAAAAACTTAATGTTTTCTTCATCGGTAAGTCTGAAAACATATCTGTTTTTACTTGGATTCAGCTTTGGCCTACGCCCGCCTTTGTTGTTTCTATGTGCATCCATATCATCCAATTTAATTTTAATAAAAACACGACTTCGGAGTGGTTTTTAAAGCCCCAGCCAGGGCAAGCTGTTTTGAGGCACGAAAAAAGTTATGAGGCACTCAAAACATAACTTGCCCCTTTCGGGTGAAAGGAAATATCTTTAATACAATAGATTTATAATATCATATTATTTGGCCACTACAATTTCAAAAAACTCCTTAGTGCTCTGATACAAAGTAAGCCACTATCAATCAGAGAAATGATATAGTGCACAAAGCCAAAAAAGGACACTTGCTTCCAAAACCGACCATGAAAAAAGCACTAAAACAGAAATATTTTTCATTTGCATAAGATTGCATGCAAGACTTCCAAAATGCAGACTTGATAGAAATCTTGAGCGTTTGAAATCCTGCATTCCTGCAATCAGCAATTCTGATTGGTTGGATATCATTCTTGAGGGATAGCAATCAGAAAATCGATCTATCTGGTTTGCAAAATGTATGACATGCAGGAACTATCACTGGAAATCAATACAGCGGTCAGGATTATTAATTAGCAGTATCGCTAGCGAAGTAGACTGCTGGAAGTCAATATGGACAAAAGGCTAGCAGCCCAGCATTCTTTCAAATTAAGTTAAAGAAAAAATTAAAAAAAATGACAACAAAAAAACAACCCACAATTATTGCATTTTCCACTCAAAAAGGAGGGGTTGGAAAAAGCACTTTTACAACAATTATTGCAAGTATTCTCCATTATAGGATGGGCTATCAGGTAGCTGTTTTCGACTGTGATTTTCCACAGCATAGTCTGGTGCAGATGAGGGAGCGGGATTTAAAAAAAATCATGCAGAATGAAATTTTGAAAAAGATGGCTCACAAACAATTTACGACGATCAAAAAGAAAGCTTATCCTGTCTTCCAAAGTAAAGCAGATCAGGTACTGGAAGACATGGATGCCTACATTTCTGATGCGCAATCAGCACCGGATTTCATTTTCTTCGATTTACCGGGAACCGTTAATACAGCAGGTATTTTAAGAGCCTTGATGAATGTCAATTACATTTTTTCTCCCATTACTGCGGATCGTGTTGTACTGGAGAGTACATTGAGTTTCACTGATGTTCTGACCAATGTCCTGATGAAAGAAAATCAGACCGGGATTCGCAGCATTCATTTATTCTGGAATCAGGTTGACGGAAGAGAAAGTACAATGTTATACAAAAATTATAATAAAGTTATTTCAGATTTAGGGCTGGAGCTTATGAACACAACAATTACAGACAGTAAAAGATTTCGGAAAGAAGGAGAGACTACTACAAAGACGGTTTTCCGTTCTACATTATTGCCAGCAGACCCTAAGTTGCTATCACAATGCAGGTTGGATCAATTTATAGAAGAATTTTTAAGAATTGTCAAACTATAGTAGTATGGAAAACGAAAAAAATGACAATAAGAATAATAACATAGATGAACAATATCTTATGTCTATAATGGCAGGAAGTCCCAAGAAGGACATTCCCGCACAAAATACAGATTCCTCAGAGGAGAAGGCAGTCACAAAAAATAAGTTAAAGAGTAAAAAGTCTTCAGATATAAACTATGTGGAGCAGTTTCTTACCCATCATACGATGACAAAGCGTGGTGATAAAAGTATCTATATCCGTTCGGAATATCACGAACGTCTATCTCGAATTATTCAAATTATTGCTGATGACCAGATTCCATTGTATGCATATCTGGATAATATAATAGCTTATCATTTCGAAGTGTTTGAAAAGGAAATCACTGATGATTTCAACAATAAATACCGTCCAATCTTTTAATCCATTATCTTATGAAAGAAATTATCATCATTGGGTTATTAATCATAATCGTTCTGATTCTTTTGGACAGAAAGTTTTCAATCACTATTCGTGGGAAAGATAACGGTAGTAGAACTACAGATCAGCTATCGATTATGGGAGATACAAAACAAAAAGACAGACAGTCATCGCCAATCAATACAAATGAGGGACAAAATGAATATGTTTTGATGACAGAAGGTAATTTTGAATCAGAAATCGGAGAAGAGGAAATTGACAATGTAGATCTTGTTAAAAATCTCGATAACAAATTTGTCAACAATGAAGACTTGCAAGAAGAGGAAGATTGGAAGTATCAAAACTCTAATATTGAAAGCGGTTTTGCTACAGGGGTTACCTTTCAAGAATTGAGTACTGCAGGTCAGCTGCTTCAGGAAGAGATTTTGGAATCTGACCTAGAAAAACAAGCAGTCGATATTATTCAAAAGATCCAGGGAACCGAGCTTTTTAATCTGTTAGAGAGTTCATTAGGAGATACTTCGAAAAGAATTGCCATTTTGTTGAGGGAGAGCATTTCCATTGAGGACGAAATTTACTTAAGGGGAATTAACTCTTCGGACGATTTCGATATTGGGGAATATGTTTAGGCACATTCCCCGTTTTAATATTACAGCGTTTACCTATAAATGTAGGTAATAGATTATTTGATCAAGTTTTATCATTTCTTCGGGTCCGTCTTGATTAACAATTAGCCCATAATTTTTTGATTCTGAGCGAATAATTAATTGTATAAAATCGATCAGATTTTCTCTTTGTAAATCTGAAAAATCATCTATATCATTAAAAATATCTTCTATAATATTCTTATTTCTGTAATCTATATATTTTCCTAATATTCCTACAAAAATATCAGAAAGCTGAACTAAGTCACTATTTTTAGAGTCTATAAAATTGTAATTCCTAAATGGTTTTCCATCATAAGTAAAATTATATTTACTGAGCTCTTTTTTAATTTCTTCTTCATTATCAAAAGTATGGGTTGAATTTAGAAAAGTATATAAAGGCGATATATAAAATATTAATAAATTAGGTAAGAGAAGGTGATCCTTTTCATTCATAATAAAAACTAGTTCCTTTCTATCTGACGTTTGTAGCAAAATAATGAGTAGCTGGATACTACCTTGGWATTTTATGTCCCTTTCGTAAGAATGTAAGAGCAGAATAAAATCGCGTATAAAATTAGAGAGTTCCTGCTTTTTGATGTTAGGATATCCATAATTGAAAAATAACTTGCCGAAAGATTCTATTTCTTGCTTAACTATTTGATAAAGATCATTTTTCAATGTTAAAGCTAATTTTTCGTTCAATTTCATTTCATCTGGTGAATTATATAGAGCAGAATCTACTATATCTACAACCGACCAGTACAGAAAATTTAAGCTTGAATAATGAACAAATAAATTACTGCCTAGCATAAATTTAAGAAATAAACTCAATTTTTTTGATTTTAAGCAGTCCTTAAAATTACCTGATGCTATATTTTTAAACTTAACCTCACTTGCTGATTTTTGTAAATTAAAACTTTTAAACAAAGCTTTTAGATCAGGAGGGTTATTTTCGTGCATAACACCTCCTAAGATAAAATTAGATGTAAAATCATGATTAAATCCTTCCTCTTTCAAATAGAACTTTCGAGGGTTATTTGTCTCATCATAATAAAATTGACAATTTATATTGAAATCAATATTAGGATGTTTTAATTTTTGATGCCTTAAATTATTGTGGAACTGAGTTACTTCAAAATTTATCATTAATCTTCGTTTCGATTTTTATTTTCTGCTTCCAGTTCAGCATCTAAGAGAGGCCTATGCCAATCCCATAACTCTTGTAACGTTTTAAAATTTTTAGGCACAGGATTATTTTGTCTAAATGACTCACTTGGTGTTAATGGTTGATAATGGCTAAAATAACTCTCGCTTGTTCTTCTTGGATTAAAAGCTAGTGAAGAACCAAAATAGTCATTAGTAATATCATAATGAGAGCTGTGAATAAAACCATCCCATCTTTTTCTAAGAATTTCTTCAGGGGTGATATCTATAACCTCAAATTGTTCCATTGCTCTCTGTTCTGGTGTTCCCCAAGCGTCATTAAGCAATGAAACTGCTTCGACATCAGAAACAGGAGCACCATATCCGAAAATAGTAGCTCGAACAGAACCTCTTTCTTTACTCATCCAATATTTAACTCGATCCCATTCAGTATTGATAAATTCATCATCAGTATAATTTTTTTGTTCAACAGGGTATAAAAGCTTTGTAGGTTCTAGTAAACCACCATCAGGTCTAGCCTGATATCCTGCYGGTCCTGCCTTTTTATCTTCAGCACTATATCCAATAGCTACATTGCCATGTAAAAAAGAGATATGAGGTCTGTCTTCAGTAAATTGTCTATTTCTTGTGAAGGCTTGATATAAGAATGGATCCCAGTTAAAGGTAGCGATTAAATCTTTAGATCTCAAAGCAACAATCATATAATCATAAATAGTAGGCTCTTCCGGAAGATGCATATCTCCAAAGTAGGATTGAATTCTCGATTCAATTTCAATTAGCACATCTGAATCTGGATTATTAGTATGAAGGTTTCCATATAATTTTTCAAAGTTAGTATCACGAAACTCCGCAGGAACTTTATCAACTAAATCCTGTAAATCTAAAACTTCAATGAAATTATCCATTGAAGGAAGTCTTTTACCGTTTAATTCCGAATTACGCATGGTGAGAGCAATACTTGCACCTGCTCCAAGTATAATTACATGACCGCCGCCGCCATACACTTGTTGGATACCTTGTTCTCTCGTCATAGTTTAAATTTTTCTGGTTAATATGTTTAAACTAAAATACAAAAAAATGTGATTCCTAAGTCATTAAATGACAAATACTACCGCTAAGCGACAGTTAAAAAACACCTCACTTTTCCAGAGCACATTTGCTTCTGAGTACCGCAGAGAGCAGTTCTCATTAACAATAAATTGTTTAAAAAATGGAAAAACAGAGAAAAAAAATGATGTTCGCATTACTAGCAATTTTGATTGCTCCCTATGCTTTTTCACAGGGTAATGGCAGTGCCGGAATCAACGAAGCCACACAGATGGTCACCTCTTATTTTGAACCGGCTACACAGCTCATCTACGCCATTGGTGCGGTTGTCGGATTAATAGGAGGAGTAAAAGTTTACAACAAGTTCAGTAGCGGTGATCCGGATACCAGTAAAACGGCAGCCAGTTGGTTTGGAGCCTGTATATTCCTCATTGTAGCGGCAACTATCCTCCGTTCATTCTTCTTGTAAAATGATGACTATGAATACCTATCATATCAATAAAGGAGTAGGAAGGACGGTAGAATTTAAAGGACTTAAAGCACAGTACCTTTTTATTTTTGCAGGTGGCCTACTAGCCATACTGATCTGCGTGATGATTATGTATATGGCTGAGATTAACACCTATCTGTGTCTGGTTCTTGGAGGAGCCAGTAGCGGCATTCTCATCTGGCAGACCTTCAGATTAAATGGAAAATACGGAGAACATGGTCTGATGAAATTGGGTGCCCAAAAGAAACATCCTAAATACATTATTAGCCGCAAATGCATCTACCGCTATCTTAAAATCAATCCTAAAAAAGCTTCAGTATGAGAAATTCTTCCAAAGCCGCAACTCTGGAAAGTAAATTTCCATTGCTGGCGATTGAAAACGAGTGTATCATTTCAAAGGATGCTGATGTTACCGTTTGTTTTAAAGTTAGGCTTCCTGAACTGTTTACCGTTGCTTCCGCGGAGTATGAAGCGATACATTCCGCTTGGTTCAAAGCAATCAAAACACTTCCTGACTTTACCGTAATCCATAAGCAGGATTGGTTTATCAAAGAAAACTATAATCCTGATTTGTCAAGACAAGACCAAAGTTTTTTGTCAAAATCATTTGAAAGACATTTCAATGAAAGGCCTTTTCTGAATCATTACTGTTACCTGTTCATTACGAAAACCAGTAGGGAGAGAATGAGGATGCAAAGCAATTTTTCATCATTATGCAGAGGGAAGCTCATTCCAACAGAAATTAAAGATCAGGAAGTTATCAGTCGTTTTCTCGAAGCGGTTGATCAGATGGAAAGGATTATGAATGACAGTGGTTACATTTTTCTCGAAAGGATGACCGAAGATGAAATATCCGGAACTTCCGAAAAATCAGGTCTCCTAGAGCAGTATCTCACCTTATCCCGTGAAATCAATCCCTCGTTACAAGACATCAAGTTAGGGTCGGAAGAAATGCGAATCGGAAATAACCGCATCAGCATGCATACTTTGTCAGATACTGAGGATTTACCGGGTACTGTTTCATCGCACAGCCGTTATGAAAAACTAAGCACAGACCGCAGTGACTGTCTGCTGTCATTTGCTTCTCCTGTTGGACTTCTGTTAAGCTGTAATCACATCTACAACCAATATTTGTTTATTGACAACAGTGATGAGAATCTTCAGAAGTTTGAAAAATCTGCCAGGAATATGCATTCACTGGCGAGATACAGCAGAGCGAATCAGATCAACAAAGAATGGATTGAGAAGTATTTAAATGAAGCTCATTCTTTTGGTCTGCAATCCATCCGTGCACATTTTAATGTTATGTCATGGTCTGATAATGCTGCTGAGTTAAAACAGTTAAAGAATGATACAGGAAGTGCTTTAGCGTTAATGGAATGCAAGCCCCGCCATAATACGACGGACACTGCCACCTTGTATTGGGCAGGAATTCCGGGTAATGCAGGTGATTTTCCAAGTGAAGAAAGCTTCTATACATTTATTGAGCCCGCTCTATGTTTTTTCACTGAAGAAACCAATTATCAGGATTCACCGTCACCTTTTGGGATTAAAATGGCTGACCGCCTGACTGGAAAACCTATTCATCTGGATATATCAGACCTGCCGATGAAACAGGGAATTATTACGAACAGGAATAAATTTATTCTTGGACCTTCAGGAAGCGGTAAATCCTTCTTCACTAACCACATGGTTCGTCAGTATTACGAGCAGGGCGCTCATGTGCTATTGGTCGATACCGGAAATTCCTACCAGGGATTATGCGAATTGATTAAAGGAAAAACTAAAGGAGAAGACGGGGTTTATTTTACTTACACTGAGGATAATCCCATTGCCTTTAATCCATTCTATACGGATGACGGAATCTTTGACATCGAAAAAAAGGAAAGTATCAAAACTTTGATTCTGACACTATGGAAAAGAGATGATGAACCACCGACCCGTTCCGAGGAAGTAGCATTGTCCAACGCCGTCAGTGGATACATTGAAAAGATTAAATCCAATGACCAGCACCCTTCTTTCAATGGTTTCTATGAGTATGTGAAAGATGATTATCAGAAAGTACTGGAGCAAAAGAAAGTGAGAGAAAAAGACTTTGATATTGCCAACTTTCTCAATGTGCTGGAACCTTATTACAAAGGAGGGGAATATGATTATCTGCTTAATTCAGAAAAGCAGCTGGACCTATTATCCAAGCGTTTCATCGTCTTTGAGATCGATGCGATTAAAGACCACAAAATCTTATTTCCAATTGTGACCATTATTATTATGGAGGTCTTTATCAATAAAATGCGAAGATTAAAGGGAATCAGAAAACTGATCCTCATCGAAGAAGCCTGGAAAGCTATTGCAAAGGAAGGGATGGCAGAGTACATCAAATATCTATTTAAGACGGTAAGGAAATTCTTTGGAGAAGCGATCGTGGTAACCCAGGAAGTCGATGATATCATTCAGTCGCCGATTGTGAAGGAAAGTATCATCAACAATTCAGACTGTAAGATTCTTCTTGACCAAAGGAAGTACATGAATAAATTCGACGACATTCAGGCAATGCTGGGACTGACTGATAAAGAAAAGTCTCAAGTGCTGTCAATCAATATGAATAATGATCCGAGAAGGCTGTACAAAGAAGTCTGGATTGGACTGGGTGGAACACACTCTGCAGTTTATGCGACCGAAGTTTCCACGGAAGAATATCTGGCTTATACCACTGAAGAAACGGAAAAGATGGAAGTAATGAATCTTGCATCGGAACTTGACGGCAATGTTGAACAGGCCATTAAAAGGATTTCTCTCAAGAGAATCAAATCGAATACAAAAGACAATTAAATAATCTAAAAATTTTACAGCAATGAAAAATTTAATCATCAAAACCGTGATGGCAGCATTCTGTGCTACCGTAACCTTTACAAAAGCACAATTTGTAGTAACGGATCCTGCAAATCTTGCATCCGGAATATTAAACTCAGCCAATGAGATTGTGCAAACCTCATCGACGGTATCCAACATCGTTAAGAACTTCAACGAGGTCAAAAAAGTCTACGAGCAGGGAAAAGAATATTATGATCAGCTAAAAGCCATCAACAATTTGGTTAAAGATGCTAGAAAGGTTCAGCAAACCGTTCTTTTAGTGGGCGATGTTTCGGAGATGTACGTCAATAATTTCGGCAAAATGCTGAATGATCCCAACTTCAATGCGCAGGAATTAGCTTCCATTGCCAATGGCTATTCAGCTCTACTTACTGAGAGTACAGAGCTATTGAAAGAATTGAAAGAGATTATTACATCCAATGGTCTTTCCCTGAACGACAAAGAAAGAATGGATATTGTTGACCGAGTATATAAAGAAGTAAAAGCCTATCATAACTTGGTACGATACTATACCAATAAGAATATTTCGGTCAGTTATCTGAGAGCCAAAAAACAGAACAACACGAAAAGGGTGTTAGATCTTTACGGTACCTTTAATCAAAAATACTGGTAAGATGGAACCAAACAACTTACATGAGGTATTGCGTTCCGTCTATCAAGAGATGATGCCGATGTGCGCTGATATGGCCGCAGTAGCAAAAGGCGTTGCCGGTTTGGGAGCTTTATTTTACGTAGCTCTGAAAGTCTGGCAATCGCTAAGCAGAGCGGAGCCCATCGATCTGTTCCCGATGCTGAGACCTTTTGCCATTGGCATATGCATAATGTTTTTTTCAACATTAGTTTTAGGAAGTCTGAATGGAGTGATGAGTCCAATTGTTCAGGGAAGTCATTCAATGCTGGAAAATCAGGTATTGGATATGAACGAACTGCAACAGAAAAAGGATCTCCTGGAGCGTGAGGCGATGCTCAGAAATCCGGAGATGGCTTACCTCATTTCAAATGAAGAATTTGACAAAAAGCTGGAAGAATTGGGATGGTCGCCATCTGATTTGGTCACAATGTCAGGAATGTATATGGAGAGGGAGATGTTTGCTATCAAGAAAGATATCAGAGATGGTTTTCGTGAGTTTCTGGAAATTCTCTTTCAGTCAGCAGCATTGGTCATCGATACCATAAGAACATTTTTCCTAATTGTTCTTTCGATTCTGGGGCCGATTGCATTTGCGATTTCCGTATGGGATGGTTTCCAGACCACATTAACGCAATGGCTGACGAGGTACATCAGCGTTTATCTGTGGCTTCCCGTTGCTGATATATTCAGTGCTATTCTTGCTAAAATCCAGACTTTGATTTTAGAACGGGACATTGAAATGCTGGATGATCCGACTTTCATTCCTGACACTTCCAATACAGTGTACATTATTTACATGGTGATTGGTATAATAGGCTATTTTACCATACCAACGGTTACAGGGTGGGTGATTCAGGCAGGTGGTGCCGGCAATTTCATGCGAAATGTGAATCAGACTGCTACGAAGACGGGCAATATTGCGGGAGCTGCAGCCGGTTCCACAACTGGGAATATTTCGGGTAGATTATTAAAATAAAAAAACAATTCTATGGAATTTAAAACTTTAAGAAATATTGAGAGCAGCTTCAAACAGATCCGATTGTTTACGTTTGTTTTTGCCGTGTTGTGCTTTGGAGTGGTAGGCGTAGTGGTATTCAAATCTTACCAGTTTGCAGAAGAACAGCGTCAGAAGATCTATGTCTTAGATAACGGTAAATCATTGATGGTAGCATTATCACAGGATATGTCGATAAACAGGCCTGTTGAAGCAAGAGAGCATGTGAGACGATTTCACGAATTGTTTTTCACGATAGCCCCTGATAAGAATGCGATTGAAAGTAATGTTAAAAGAGCTTTTAATCTGGCTGATCAATCTGCATTTAACTACTACAAAGACCTTCAGGAGAAAGGATATTATAACAGAATCATTTCCGGTAATATCCAGCAGAGGATTGAGGTGGATAGCGTTGTCGCCAACTTCGAAAGTTATCCTTATGATGTTAAAACTTATGCCAGACAGTTCATTATCAGATCCAGTAATCTAACGATCAGAAGTTTAGTTACAAATTGCTTACTAGTAAATTCTGTGAGATCTGATAGCAATCCACAAGGATTTACGATTGAAAAATTCAACGTCATTGAAAATAAAGATGTCGAAACAGTTGAACGATAAAAATGAAGACAATGCAAAAACTAAGAGATAAAATTGAACACCATGTTCTAAAGGCAGAGGTGTACTGGAAAGCTCTTTCTGTACAGAAAGACGGTATTTCCATAAAACCTGCGGAAAAAGCTCCTGAACAGAATGAGATAGTAGAATTATCCCATTAAAAAATAGAATATGAAAGATTCAGAGAAAATAAAAATTACAGAAAATGATCTTCCTCGAAATTCTAACGGAATGAGTGATTATCCAAAAGCGCAATGGGATAAACTTAAGAAACCTGTCATCTATTTTTTGATGGCTGCCGTTTGCACATCTTGCTTGTACTTTATTTTTAAACCAAAAGACAGCAATCTCATCACTGATGAAACTGGCTTTAATGCAGCTATTCCACAGGCAAAAGATGGTCAGTTGCAGTCGGATAAGCAAAAAGCTTACGAGCAGCACTTGTTAGAACAAAAGAATGAAGAGAAAAGGAATGCTGTAACCACTTTGTCAGATTATTGGAATGACCAGAATGAGTTAAATTCTATGGATGATCAACAAAGGTTAATGAACAGCAATTCTGGACTTCATCAGTCAGATCAGAATGCGGTGAACAGTTACCGCAACGCTCAACAGACTTTAGGTTCGTTCTATAGCCGGGATGATCAGGAAGTTAATAATTTGAGAAAAGAAATTTCAAGATTAAAGACTGAAGCAATGCAGAATGACGTCGTTCCGGCAGGCTTACGAGTAAACGACCAGTTAGCGCTGATGGAAAAATCGTATCAAATGGCTGCCAAATATCTACCAGCTAATCCAAAACAGGAAGAGCGAACGCTAAAAGATGAGGTTGAAAAGTCGTCTGAAAAGAATATTTCGTTAACATCTGCAAAACCAACGCATTCCAGTGTTGTCTCCTCATTGTACAGAATGCAGTCCGATAGTGCTTTTATTGCAGGATTGAATCTGAATCGATTTTATGAAACTCAAAACGATTCAAAGAGCTCAGCTTCATCCAAAAATGCAATTAAGGGTGTGGTCTATAAGACAAGGACGGTAGTGAACGAAAGCACATTAGCCATTAGACTTATTGAGGGGATGCGGCTGGGGCATACTGAAATCCCTAGGGGTAGCCTTTTAATTGCTGCTGGTAAATTTCAGGACGGTAGACTTCAGCTCAAAATCTCTTCCATTGAGTACAAGGGAAACATTTATACTGTAGAAATCAATGTTCATGATATTGATGGTCAGCCAGGTTTATATGTTCCATATTCACCGGAGCAAAATGCGGTCAGTGATATTGTTGCCAATATGAGCCAGACTTCTGGTACCAATATTATGATGACGCAATCAGCAGGACAGCAGATTGCCGCTGATTTGAGCAGGGGAGTAGTGCAGGGATTGTCGGGTTATTTCCAAAAGAGAGTCAGACAATTGAAAGTCACCGTAAAAGCAGGTCATCAGGTCTTGCTTGTACCTAAAAATAATTAATCAAAAAATTAAAAAATGAATACACAAAAGAGTCATTATATTCTCATCATGTTATTGCTGCTGATTGTAAGCAAAGTATTTGGGCAGGATTCCGTGATAACCTATGTCCCGCTGGAAAAGGCAAAATTAGAGCCCTTCAGAATGCAGGTGACTTACAGTAAAACCAGTCATGTGATCTTTCCGTCGCCCATACGTTATGTTGATCTTGGAAGTGAATTATTAGTGGCCAATAAGGCCGAGCCTATTGGTAATGTTCTAAGAGTCAAAGCAGCAGTTCGGGATTTCGAAGAAGAAACTAATTTTTCGGTTATCACAGAAGACGGGAAATTTTACAGCTTCGATGTTTTTTACAGCGCTTATCCTAACATTCTTAGTTATGACCTGGTAAAGATGCAAAGAATGATCGAGAAGCAATATTCAACAGATGTACTTTTTGAAGATTTGAAAGGAAGCTCTTCATCTTTGACAGAATTGATTATGGAAACCTTGTACCGAAAGAGCAGAAAGACGGTTAAGCATATCGCATCAAAAAGTTTCGGGATTCAGTTTTCTGTTCGTGCCTTACATGTTAACGATAACAAATTCTATTTTACCATGCAGGTTGATAACAGCAGCAATGTTGATTATGATATGGAATTGATCAACTTTAAGATCGTCGATAAAAAGAATTTAAAAAGGACGGTTGTTCAGGACAAGTTGTTGGAACCAATCAGAGTTTATTCGCCTACTGTGACCGCAATCCATCATTCCAATGCTATAGGAATTTACTTACTGGAGCAATTTACGCTGTTGGAGGATCAGGTTTTGGAAATTGAAGTTTTAGAAAGAAATGGAGGTCGGCATCAAAAATTAGAGCTAGGGAACAAGGAGCTTATCAACGCGAAACTAATCAACAGTTTAACTTTTAAAACCAACTAAAATGAAGACAGGGTTAATAGCATTGCTATTCATTTTAACAATGGGGTCAAGGTCATTAGCACAGCAGATGATTCCAAAACAAAAAGGTTTTGAGATATGCTACGCTGTATTTCCCGGATCACCAGCAAAGCAAAATTATGTTTTGACGGCAGGATTTGTTTCTTATAAACGAAACGGAAATTATTTGTTTGGAGTAGGAGAATACAGCAGCAAAAATAATGAATACGAGAACGATGATATTCCCATTGATACTTTTTTATTGAATGGTGGATATAGTTATTATGTGTGGGGCGATTCAATGCGCAATGTCAATGTAAACTTAGGCATTAGCGGTCTTGTCGGTTATGAAGAGGTCAATAGAGGTGATGCAATTCTTTATGATGGTTCTGTTCTGGAAAGTACGGAAAGCTTCATTTACGGTGTAGCAGGAAAGCTTTCATTTGAAAGTTACCTGACAGAGCACCTGGTTTTTATGCTGAACGGTCAGCTACGCTTTCTGCAGAATAGTCAGCTTGGTGCCTTACAGTCTTTGTTTGGCTGCGGGCTTCGGTATAATTTTTAAAGTATGTTATATGAACAAAGTATTTAATCATAGGATTTATGATCTATTCAATTATTCAATTATCCTATTTCTCATAGGTATTGTTTACTCCTGTCAGGATAGAGATCTGGAGATTCAAAAGAACTTTCCATTTGACGTCACTGTAATGCCGGTTCCAGGCGAGATAAAGAAGAATGAAACCGTTGAGATTCGAATTTCATTGGAGGCCGAGTCGACGTATAGTGGAACGACATACAGCATTCGGTATTTCCAATATGAGGGTAAAGGAAAACTTCAATTCTATAGTGATCCCCCATATTTGCCCAATGATGAGTATGCGTTGCTAAAAAAGCAGTTTAGGCTCTACTATACTTCTGAATCCGCGGAATCTCACCAATTTAGTATTTGGATAAAGGACAGTTTCGGAAATGAAAGGAGGATCGATTTTGAATTTGATAATGCCGATTAATGTAAAAGACCCACTTTATAGTGGGCTTTTATATTTTAAATATTTAAACAGAGTGAAGGGTAATATAAGTATTTTCGCTGTCATCTATTATTGTAAATTGAGACATTTCTTTTCTATGTTCATTATCCTTATAAAATAAAACGATTCGTACATTGAATAAATACTTAAAAGCTTAAATTTGTAAAGGATATTAAAATACAATGCCCAATATGGATCATAATGACTTAGTTGCGGATGCAGTTTTATCACTGGATGGACATTCTGTTATTGAACAATGCACACATAATTCTGATGAAGAAGGAACGATGTATCTCCAAGATAACCTTCTGATTTTTGTATTGGAGGGAAGTCTTAAGGTTGCGTATGGAAAACAGTCGTTTCAAGCCAATAAACATGAGATGCTACTCCTAAACAAAGCAACCCTGATCACATATCAAAGCAAAGGCAACGCTTCAAATAATAATTTGTTTCATTGCCTCATGATTTCCCTGAAGGATGATCTAATTAAAAACTTTTTAACCAGTACGGATTTAAAGATCATTAAACACGATTTTGTTGGGGATCTGCTTTCTTCTGTTCAGCCGATGGATGATTGTCTGATCTCATTCTCTCATGGACTCGACCCTTTCTTTAAAAATATCGACAAAGTTCAACCGACCCAATTACGTCGTAAAATGATGGAACTATTATATGATACAGCTATTTGCAGCGATACCATATTTCAGCAGATTCTTCATCTCCAACAACCCGTCCGTGCTGATCTGCGTGAAGTCATCGAAAGACATTACGCATCTCCCATCAGTTTAGAGGATCTGGCCTATCTGTCTGGTCGGAGCCTATCCAGTTTTAAACGTGATTTCCAACAGACATTCAATGTACCACCTGCTACCTATATA